>JAFGHL010000023.1 GCA_016930155.1 Dehalococcoidia bacterium
AACTATTAAAATCTATATCAAGGATAGCGGTATAATGTTTTGCAAGGTCTCTCTAACTCAAAACCGACAAATCAGAGACAGTAACGCTGCAGACGGAAGCGCGGCAGCCTGCGGCTGTCTTATGCTATAGTTGTCGGGCACAGTATTTGGGGAGCGCCGTGATCGAAGTCGTAGATATTGCACCGAATCTGAAATTATTGGACCCTCACATTCCCATACCTGCCTATAACAGGTTTATCGGAAGTTACCTGGTGTTTGGAGACAGGAGCGCCCTCATTGATCCCGGGCCCGCGGCAGCAAGGTCCGGACTGCTCTCGGCTCTGGTAAAAGCCGGCGCAAAGGCCGAAGATATCCATTATATTATTCTCACACATATACACGTGGACCATGCCGGTGGCACGGGAGCGATCATCCCGGATTTTCCCAACGCAATGGTACTGGCTCACAGACGTGCCCGTCCGCACCTCGCGGATCCCTCTAAGCTGTGGAACGCCAGCCTTAAGATACTGGGGGACCTGGCCATGAAATACGGCCCGATGGAGCCCGTTCCCGAAAACCGGATAGCTGAGGCAGCTGATGGTATGCGTATCGACCTGGGCGGCGGACCTGTACTTAAGGTATATCTAACGCCAGGCCACGCGGTGCATCACTTAAGCCTCTTCGATGACTCCACGCGTATACTGATCGCAGGCGAGGCGGCGGGAGTATGCGTCAACGGCGTCATCAGGCCGGCCACACCGCCTCCCTTCAAACTTGAGGAGACCGTGGCCTCGATAGACAGGCTGATAGAGCTTAAACCGAAGAGGATATGTTACGGGCACTTCGGCTGCTATGACAGCGGGCTGGAACGGCTTAAGCACTATAAGGAGAAACTGTTTCTCTGGCATGGAGTTATAAAATCTGAGATCGAGAAGGGGACCGGACTTGAGGCCATATTGACGGTGCTTAAAGCGCATGACAAGGATTTGGATTACCTCGACAGCCTGAACAAAGACGAGTATGCGCGCGAGCTTGTCCTGCTCAATAACAGCATTTTAGGGATGGCCGGGGCAGCCGGGCGGTCATAGGTTCGCACACTATACAACGATCTCACCTTCTTTGATCGACGCTGCGTCTTTATCAATAAGCTCGATGACGGGACCGTTTAACACCCTCTTCATCTCCCCCACAATGCCCCTGCTTTTGTTCATGCCGCCGGCAAAGGCCATAACCTTATCCATCAATTCCTCGTTGCCGAATGCCGCTGATACCACATGGCTTGAAACGCATTCCGTAGCGGTCATCCGCCGTCCGGCCAGGATCAGCTCCTTGACCACGTGGACGGGATAAGCGTTCAACAGCAGCGCACGGGTGCCGGGCAATATCGGGTACTTGAGGTCGATTACAGGTATACAGAAGAAGCCCCTGCCCGATCGCATAAAGCGGAAATCGAAGCAACTGGAGAACACCGCCCCACCGCCGAAGGTATGGCCATTGAGGGCGGCTATGGTTATGAGGGGATAAGTCAGCAGGCGCCTGCGCAGATGAAGGTCCATAATCAGGAATTGTCGGACCTCGGCTCTGGCGCCTTTTTCCAGGCTGGCGAGAATCCAGTCGATATCGAAGCCGTTGGTCCAGATGTGCGAATGCCCTGAATTAACCACTACCGTGAGAGCTTCAGTCTCCTTCTCTATTGCATCCAGCGTTTCAAGAAGCGAATTAACCATGCCGGGATTAAGTCTATTGTCAGCCTCATCCATCGTCACCAGGGCCACTTTATCTTGCAGTTCCCAGTCAATTTTGGCCATATCGCGTCAGCTCCTGTACATAAGATTTTAATTATGCCCTGATAAGCCTGCACATTTGCCATCCGGTGGGGCTTCGTTAAAAAATCAGGAATTCCTTCTGCGTACCGAATACCTTGCGCAGCACGCCGCATATCTCTCCCACGCTGGCGTAAGCCTCGACGCATTCGAGAATGGACGGCATAACGTTTTCCCTGCTGCGGGCAACCTCTGACAGGCCGTTCAATACCCGGCTGCAGCGTTCATTATCCCTCTTTTGCCTGACGTTCTGCAGCCGTTTCTTCTGAATCGCCTCTTTTTCCGCATCGATTCTGGTCAAGCCCGATATTTTAGCTGTCGCAGAGGTGAATTTATTGATCCCCACAATAACGGTCCGGCCGTCATCAACAGCCTTTTGCTGTTTGTAGGAGTTTTCCTGTATCTCCCGCTGCTGATATCCCTGCTCAATGGCCTTCACAGCGCCTCCCAGCTTATCGATCTTTCCGATATATTCGGAAGCCTTCTGTTCCAGCGCTTCTGTGAGGGACTCCACATAGTAGGAGCCGCCCAGAGGATCGACCACATCGCCCACGGAGCTTTCGTGCGCCAGTAGCTGCTGTGTGCGCAGCGCAATGGTCACAGCCTCCTCCGAAGGCGTGGCATAAGCCTCGTCGAACGAGTTGGTGTGAAGCGACTGTGTGCCGCCCAGTACGGCGGCCAGCGCCTGAATAGCCACCCTGACGATGTTGTTGTACGGCTGCTGGGCGGTGAGCGTGCAGCCGGCGGTCTGGGTGTGAAAGCGCAGCATCATGGAGCGCGGGTCCTTTGCCTTGAATCGTTCCTTCATTATGCGCGCCCACAGCCGTCGCGCCGCCCTGAATTTGGCGACCTCCTCAAACAGGTCGTTGTGACTGTCGAAAAAGAAGGATATTCGTCCGGCGAATTTATCGGTATCCAATCCTGCCTGAATGGCGGCATCCACATAGGCTATGCCGTTGGCCAGGGTGAAGGCCACCTCCTGTGCGGCGGTGGACCCTGCTTCCCGTATATGGTATCCGCTGACGCTGATGGTGTTCCAGCGCGGCAGGTTACTGTTGCAGTAGGCGAAGATATCGGTTATCAGGCGCATGGACGGCCCGGGCGGGAAGATATATGTGCCCCTGGCGATATATTCCTTAAGCACGTCGTTCTGTATCGTGCCCTCCAGCATAGCCATGTCCACGCCCTGCCTGCGGGCCAGTGCGATATACATGCACAGCAGGATGGGGGCCGTCGAATTAATAGTCATGGAGGTGCTGACCTTGTTCAGCGGTATATCGCGAAACAATGTCTCCATGTCCTCCAGCGTATCGATGGCCACACCGACCTTGCCGACCTCACCCGTAGCAAGAGGATGATCGGAGTCGTAACCGATCTGGGTGGGCAGGTCGAAAGCTATGCTGAGGCCGGTCTGTCCCTGCTCCAGTAAATAGCGATACCTTTTGTTCGATTCTTGAGCCGAGGCGAATCCCGCATACTGGCGCATCGTCCACAGCCTGCTGCGGTACATGGCCGGCTGAATTCCGCGGGTGAAGGGGTACTCACCGGGGTAGCCCAGCGACGACCGGTAGTCGAAACCGGACAGGTCCTCCGGCGTGTAAAGCGGGTCGATAGCTATTCCAGAGCTGTTCTCGAACCTTTCCCACCTTGCGGGGAAACTTCCCAGCGCTTTGGCCAGCGCCGTCTCCTGCCATTCCTTTTTGCTGCTGTTCATACACGACTCCTTAACAGATGGCTGGCACGGTGATAGATTGTACGAAACCCGGCTGTCTGTGACAAGCTGATTGCATTTGTTGAACTACAGACGGGATTGATAGCGCATAACGCGGGCTGTGATCGGGACACGCCTATAGGGGGGAAAGATTTAAAGCCGCAAAAAGCAATCTGAAAAATGTGAGAAACTGCTATTGAGATTCAGACCGGCCGTAGAACCAGGTCTTTTTCTTTCGACTGCGATTTGTCATCGAGCTTGCAGTAGGTGCTTTTGGTACCGCACTTCGATAAATCCCTGTAACAGCCACCGGCGCGGTGCCCATAGGCAAATCCTTCCATCTCGTTGCAGACTATGCAGGATCCATAATATCTGCATATTTTCCAATATTCGCATTTGCCTTTCATAATGCACCCTCCTGTGCATGGTTTAATATCGATGACTTCAATTGTATTCTATCCTACTTATTTGACTAATGCAATGTGCCTTTGGAATCATGTAAATTATTAGCGCTGCACATAACCATGATCAATACACAAGTGGATAGTTAGGATAATCATAAATTGCGATTTCACACTACTACTATATCCTTACCTTCGAAATCTTCCTTGTCCAGGGAACGTCATGGTTAACCAGATTGTTGCGTAAGCCATGGCAATTCACTATTTCAGGGCGGGCTTCCGATATGCTGGAGCTTCGTGTCCGGAAGAATTTTCGGAATTGTAACAGCTGCGTTGACAGCCGTATGGTTAAGTCATACTATGACGACCAGGTGAGATGATGGATGATAATCGCCTGGTGGAGAATTGTAGAGGGAAATTCCGGTTTTGTTACTTTTTCTATCTGGTTCCGGGTTAGAGATGTAAACTTCAAAAATAGGGGGATGACATGAAGGCAATACGGTTCAATGTTTCAATTCCGCAGTATTTAGCTCTAAAAATATTGGGGGCACTGAATAAAGGCGCCTATTATAAAGGGCTTCTCTCGACAGTACGGTTGGTTGATATACCCCAGCCGAAAATTGTAACAAGTGAATGGGTGAAAATAAAAGTCCTTCGCTGCGGTATGTGTAAAAGTGACGTTAATGCTATTACATTAAGCAGTTCACCAGCGTGGACTCCCTATTGTTCATTTCCCTCTATACTTGGCCACGAGGTCTCCGGCCAGATTGTTGAGGTTGGGTCTGCTGTTGAGAACCTTCACGTTGGTGATATAGTGGCGATAAGCCCGGTCCTCAACTGCAAAGTAAGAGAAATTGAGCCTGAATGCAAAGCTTGCCAGCAGGGCCTGGGCTGCTGCGAGAATTTTGCGGAAGGCCGGCTTGCAACCGGTTCTGTAATTGATGTCTGCACTGCATTGAATGGCGGGTATAGTGAATACATGGTCGCCCATAAAAGCCAGGTTTTTAAAATACCGAACGGTACGAGCGCCGAAATCGCAGCGTTAATAGAGCCGTTTGCAATTGCACTGGAGGCTGTGTTCACCAATAGGCCGCAAAGTGGAGACCATGTATTGATTATTGGTTGCGGTGTAATAGGCAATATGGTTATTCTGGCATTACGTGCGCTGGATATTCCCTGTAAAATAACAGTGCTGGTAAGTTCAAATTTCACGGCGAAGCTTGCGAAAAGCGCTGGTGCGGATTATACAATTACCGGGCCTCATGCTCTGGAAAAGGCAGCGGAGATTACCGGCGGAAAGTGCTACATACCGCTGCTGGGACAGAGCACCATGATGCGCGGATTTGATAAGGTCTATGATTGTTATTCTAATTCGGGCAGCGTCAATACAGCCCTGCGCGCTGCGAGAACAGGAGGCGTGATATCTCTTATCGGGATCTCGGATCAGCTAAAATATGATCCAACCATGATATGGTTAAAGCTGCTTACCCTGAAGGGGACCACATTCTATGGATTCCATGACTGGGAAGGTAAAAAGAGACATGTTTTTGAGATCGCCATCGATCTTGTATCGAAAAAGAACATAAAGTTTCAAAACCTTATTACGCATACGTTTAAACTTGATGAATACAGGAAGATGATAGATGTTAATATCAACAAGGGTAAATATAAGACCATTAAAACTATGTTTGTTTTTGATTAATTAACTCCTGTGTAACACTAATACTGGACTGATTTTAGGGCAGGACAGGTCACCGGATGGTAAACAAGAGATTAACCCAATTTCGCGTTTCTAAGAAAACTATGAGGGCTAATAGGAAAAGGTCCTTGAACGCAAGTTACGATGGCGTCCCTGGGGGGATTCGAACCCACGACCCGCTGCTTAGAAGGCAGCCGCTCTGTCCGCTGAGCTACAGGGACGTATAACGAGTTTAACACAGGGTAACGAGCGGTATCAATTACGGTGGGATGGAAATCAGGGTTTGGGTGTATCAGCGGCAGCCGGCTTGGTTGGCTCAGGCTTTGATGACTACGGCTCTTTGGTCGTTGTTACTTCTTTTGTGGTTTCAGGTATCTTGGCAGGCAGCTGCGCATCAGAGGTTTTTCTGCTGTCGGTAACGTAAAACCCGGATCCCTTAAATATAATGGGAACAGGCACGAAACGGCGTTTGGCCTCGCCCTTACACTTCGGGCAGGCCGCCACGCTGTCGTCATTGAATCCCTGTCTCAGCTCAAAACTGGTGTTGCATTTCGAGCAGGAATATTGATATATCGGCATCAGTCCCTCCGGGAACAACAAATAATCTTAAAATTAGCACTCGCTATATTCGAGTGCTAATTATATATTTTAATTGCCTTTGTCATTGCAGTCAAGTGTACATTTTACCGTTGTACCGATAGTATAATTGTGATAAGCTATTTCGATTTTGCAGCGGCAGAGTGATAATTTGAAGAAGCTTGCGATTAAATGGCCGAACCTGGAAGGGCGGCTTGACGTGGAGACGGAAAAGCTCTACCGGCTGTATACGCTGCGCGAAGACCACCGGCAGGCCGCGATAGGGATAGCGCTGCTGGCGTTGGTTGTCGCACTGACCATCCCCAATGATTTCGTCTTTCCCATGGAGCCTGCCCATTTTATATTGCTCATGACCTCGCGCGCCATCTTTATTGTGTACAGTATCGCTTTGATCTTGTATCTGCATCGGAATAGCGACCCTGTAAAATACGACAATAATATTTTTCTCTGGGGACTGTTCGGCGTCGCTGTAAACCTGCTTATCATCTTCAGCAGGCCGGCCGCCTATACGGGACATGCCATGGCGGATGTGGTGATTCTGATTATTATCTACCTGGGTGCGCCGTTCCGGCTTCTATATCGCGTCATACTTGCGCTGCTATTCACCGGTGGCTGCCTGGCTTATCTGGTGGTGAACGCGCCGCAATTGACCTTCCCCTGGATCCGGGTGGAAGTTTTATCCCTGGTGTTTGTAAATATCGTAGGGTTGATCATTTCACACCATCTGTACTCTTACCGCAGAAAGCAGTTCGTCACCCAGATGGCCGAGGTAAAGGCAAAGGAGGAGCTCCGGCTGGCAGCATCGCGTGACAGTATGACCGGCATACTCAATCACAGGACTTTTTTCGAGCAGGGTGAGAGGGAGTTAAAGAGATTCGCGCGGTACGGAAAGGTTTTCTCGCTGATCGAGATAGACATCGACGATTTCAAGGGCATTAACGATACCCATGGACACGTCGAGGGCGACAACGTGCTGCTCAAGCTGGTGGACATGGTGTCTTCGCACATCCGCCAGTCGGACGTGTTCGGACGGACGGGAGGCGATGAGTTCTGCATCCTATTGATTGAGACGAACAAAGCGGATGCGATGGATATCGCGGAGCGCATACGTGCCACCTGTTGCAATTGCAGGCTGAACGCGGCTACCGGCACACCGATACATTTCACCGTCAGCGTGGGACTGGTCGAATCATCCAAAGATGATGCAGGTATCGGCCAGATGTATTCGCGGGCGGACGCAGCCATGTACAGGGCTAAAAGAGAAGGGCACAACAGGGTCTGCGCAGATTAAAGGTTTACATAAAAATGACTGTCGCTACAGCCTGATCATCTCGTTCATCGCCAGCACTCTTACCCCGGTATCCGGACAGGTCTCATAGACTTTCATCACGAACGGCCTGATGTCCACGGCCGACGATACGGGCGGGTAAAAATCGTCCTGGTGATGCGGTATGACCAGGCGCGGCTTTAAAACACGCACGTATTCCAGGGCTATGTCGCAGATGCTAGTGTTTCCCTGCAGCGGTATAAGCAGGAGGTCCAGTGACCTCGCAGAAAGGCGCTTCAGCTCGTCAGCAGTCGATCCGGCGCTGCCGAAATGGTGGATGCTGTAGCCGCCGATAGTAAAACGCCAGCTCAAGACCTGTCCCAATGGATAACCGCGCACTATTCCGGCTCTGGAAAGGCGGCGGTAGCCAGACGGACCTATGTGCCAGAGTGTGCGGGCCACCAGGCTAATATCGAATCTAACGTGACGGCTAAAAAAAGCCTCCGCCCGGAAAGCCCCGAAATCGATGGAAAGACTATTGGTATTGACCGCGTGAACACGCCCTCTGTCGGCGCCGTACCTGAGCAGAGTGGCAGCGGCTGTCTGCGAGCAGTAGGCCTGAGATTTTCCCGCGGACATGACGGCGGGGACATCACCGATGTGGTCGAAATGGCCATGGCTGATGAAGATCTGACTCGCATCCGAGATATCCCCAGGTTTCAAGGTTTGTACCGGCTTGGACTGTTCATTGCGGGACAGGTAAGGATCGATCAGAAAGGAAGCCTCATCGTTCTCGATCTTAAAGCCGGATGTTCCCAGCCACTGGAGTCTCATTGCAGCCATCTCCTTTAAATAGCGATAATAGCTGTATTATACTGTATCTTCACTGCTACGACAGGCTGTGCTATACTATGAAATTGCCCGGAAGGCGCTATTGCACTCGGCGGGAATCTCATAGCGGGCTCGTAGCTCAGGGGCAGAGCGGTCGGCTCATAACCGATTGGTCGCAGGTTCGAAACCTGCCGAGCCCACCATTCTTTATCCACCTTTAAGATAGCCGAACGCCGATTTGGCCGCCACAGCGCCGTCGCCCACAGCCGCAGCCACCTGGCGGGCGGAGTTCCTTCGAATATCACCGACAGCGTACAGCCCCGCTATAGAGGTGCGCATCAACTCATCAGTAGCAATGTTGCCCGCCTCATCGAGTTCGACTATTTCGCGAAAGGGATCGCTGTTGGGGATGAGCCCGATGGCCACAAAGGCGCCCGAGACCTCAAGTTTCGATGTGACTCCGGTTTTTACGTCCTTCAGCACAAGGTTGTTCAGTTTCTCCGCTCCCTCCAATTGAACAACGATACTGTTCCATATAAACTCGATTTTAGCGTTTGCCATAGCCGCCCGCTGTACTGCATGGCTGGCGCGGAGCTGGTCCCGCCTGTGGATAACGTAAACGCGCCGGGCATGCTGGCTCAGCTCAAGGGAATCCGATACGGCCGTATCGCCGCCGCCGACCACAGCCACGTCCTTATCCCTGAAAAGGAACCCGTCGCAGGTGGCGCAGTAGGAAACGCCGCGCCCGGTCAAGCGATCCTCATCCTTAAGTCCCATCTTACGATAATTGGAGCCGGAGGCTATGACCACCACGCCGGACAGGAAGTCGCCGTCGTCAGTGACGGTTTTAAATAGGTTTCCTTCTCGCTTAAGCCCGCTTACCTCGGCTGTGGTGAAATTCAGGCCGAACTTGGCGGCCTGTTCCTGCATTAACTGTCCCAGGTCCATGCCCGAGATGCCGTTGGGAAACCCGGGGTAGTTCTCAACACGGCCGGCATTGACGATCTGCCCTCCGGGCAGGCCGCGCTCAACCAGCAGTGTATTGAGACCGTATCTGGACAGATAAAGTCCGGCGGTTAACCCGGCGGGACCTCCGCCGATAACAACGGCTTCGTACTCTTTCATCATAACCTCCCTGGATGTGAAATGTTTGACATAATGTATTTACTTGCGGCTGTGGTACTTACGATAAACTTCCTTGAGGTGCTTGTTGGTGACATGTGTATAGACCTGGGTGGTGCGAATACTTTCGTGTCCCAGCATCTCCTGTACCGACCTCAGGTCGGCGCCCTGTATAAGCAGGTCGGTGGCAAAGGAATGCCGCAGGGTGTGCGGATGCGCGTCGAAAGGCAAACCGGCCTTTTTCGAGTACTTTTTAACGATCCTTTCCACCGACCTGGGCGTCAGACGCATCTTCTCACCCTGTTTAATCTCGGACCGGTCTCGGCTGTAACGTATGAAAAGGGGACGGTAATCGTCCTTGCGCGCCGCCAGGTAACGCTTTAACCACGAGGCGGCCGTATCCGATATAAAGACCAGCCTTACCTTGTTGCCTTTTCCCTTGATGCTGAACTCCTGCGTATCCAGATTGATCTGGTCGCGGTTCAATTTCGTCAGCTCCGAGACGCGCAGGCCGGTGCTGAAAAACAGCTCCAGTATGACCTTGTCGCGCAATCCGATTTCATCGGATATCTGCGGGCTGTTGAGCAGGCGTGCCAGCTGTTCGGCGTTGAGGAATTCTATGACGCGAGATTCCGTTTTGGGCAGGTCGATTTTATCGGGGTTGAGAACGGGGAGGTCGCGGCGTGTGATAAGGTAGCGTAAAAAGGAACGAAGGGCTATTACATGATAGGTCTGGGTTGCCTTTTTGATGGGTGATCCATCCCTGTCCTTTAAATTGGCCAGGTAAAGTCGAAACCGGCTGACCATGTCCAAATCGATTTTTAAGGGCGACAGGGGAATGGAGTTTTCTTCCATCCAGGCAAGAAAACGGGTGAGGTAATGGCGGTAGTTGCGCACCGTTAAAACCGACAAGGACTTTTCAACGACAAGATGCCCAAGAAAGTCATCGACCAGCCGGTGCAGGTCGGAATCGTTCGAAACCTTCATGCTTCAATTATATTACAAACATTACATGGCGTGAAACGTACAGTGTACGACATGGCAACCGGATGAAAACATGGCAAGGGGGCCTCAATCGATTCCGGGCTCTGCGATGACCTCCTGGCACTGTTTGCCCAAACCGCTGATCTCGAATTCCACTTTGTCGCCCGGCTTGAGCCAGCACTCTTCGCCCCAGGACTTTGCGTTTCCCGGCGGCGACCCGAGCAGAATGACATCCCCCGGATAAAGCGTGAAAAATTTGGACAGGTAACTGATGATGCCGGCCGGGCTATGTATATAGTCGCTGGTGTCGAAATCCTGCCGTACCGCCCCGTTGACCGTTAAAACAGCACGCAGGCGGCACGGATCCTCAACCTCATCCGCTGTCACTAAAAACGGCCCCAGGGGTGCGAAATTGTCGAAACTCTTGCCCTTGGTGTACTGTTTATCGGTGGTCTCGAACTGCCAGTAGCGCTCAGACAGATCCTGACCGCACATATATCCGAAGATGTGGCCCGCAGCCTGTTCGGCATTGAGATACTTGCCCTTTTTCCCGACGACCAGCGTCAGCTCCCCTTCCCAGTCCAATTTTTTGGTATACCGGTTATGTAAAATCGGATCGTTGGGACCGCACACGGAGCTGTTGGCTTTGAGAAATACCACCGGCTCCGTGTTCTCCGTCAGCGTATGACCCATCTGCTCAGCATGAAGCCTCGAGTTCCATCCGATGCAGATCACCTTGCCTGTGACCGATACCGGCGATCCCAGGCGTTGGCCGGGGGCTACCTGCGGCAATCTCTTGAGATCCAACCTCCTCGTCCACTCAATCAGGTCTGCATTGCCCAGGGTGGACCTGTCCCAGTCGCTTAATACGCCCGAAAGGTCGCGCAGTACACCCGAACCGTCCACAATTCCCGGCTTTTCCTTCTCCACCTGGCCGAAGCGAAACAGCTTAATGGTCCTGCCCTCCATCGTTCAACCGCTCCCTATCCACGAGAAAGTCTTCAATCATCTCCACCAGACTATTTAAATTCCAGTCCTTCAATGCGGACACAGCTATCGTTGACTCCGGCGTAGACTTCACGTCGCAATAAACGGACTGCGCCTCCTCCTGACTTTTTAAAACATTGTCCATCTTGTTGATGACCGTTATCCTGGGCTTATCATCCAGCTTAAGTTTGTGTAAAATCTCTTCAACGGTGCTGCTCTGGTTGACCGCCTCCGGACTTGCTATGTCAACAACGTGCAGCAGCAGATCCGCCTCGTCCAGCTCCTCCAACGTGGCATGGAATGCGGCTACGATTAGGGGCGGCAGCTTATGTATGAAACCGACTGTATCAGTCAACAAAATGTTGTGTCCGTCCGGCAGCCTGAGCCTCCTGGTAACAGGGTCAAGCGTGGAAAATAGCTTGTTTTCGGTCACCACCCCGGCCTGGCAGATGGCGTTGAGCAAGGTGCTTTTGCCCGCGTTGGTGTAACCCACCAGGGCCACCAGGGGTGTGTTGGACTTCTTCCTCTGCCTGCGGTAAAGCTCGCGGTGGCGTCTCACCGCCTCTATCTGGTTGCCTATCGTGCTGATGCGTTTTCTGATCAGCCTGCGGTCGGTTTCGATCTGCGACTCACCCGGACCCCTGGTCCCTATACCGCCCCCCAGCCTTTCCAGGTGGCTCCACTGTCCTTCCAGTCGGGGCAGCAGGTACTGGTGCTGGGCCAGCTCGACCTGTAACTTCCCCTCCCTAGTCCTGGCGCTGGCGGCGAAGATATCCAGTATCAGCGCGGTTCTGTCGATTACCTTGACACCCAGCGCTTCTTCCAGGTTGCGCTGCTGTCTGGGTGCAAGCTCGTCATTGAAAATGACCGTGTCGTAATCCAATTCCTGCTTGAGCTCGATCAGCTCCTGCAGCTTTCCGGAGCCGATATAATGTGTCGACGACGGCCTCTCGAGCTTCTGCGTCAGCCTCCCCACCACGTCGGCCCCGGCGGTCCGCGCAAGCTGGTTCAACTCGTCGAGGGAGCTTTCAATGTACCAGCCGTCACGTCCCCTGCCCGCCTCAACTCCCACAAGCACAGCGCGCTCCCTGCTTTCCTGTGTGCTATAGGTCAACTTAGGCATTGATGAGATTACGGGCGGACGGCTATTTCCTGAGCGTTAAAAGCCGCCGCACTCCCTCGTCGAAACGGTCGTCGGGCTGCGTGATCGACAGCCGCACATAGCCCTCTCCGGTCTTGCCGTAGCCCGTGCCAGGCGTAACCGCCACGGCGATCCTGTCCAGCAACTCGCTTACATATTGCACCGAAGTATAGCCCTGCGGCACCCCGGCCCAGATGTAGAATCCGGCCCTGGGCTTATTGACCTTTAGGCCGATGCGCTCCAGCGCCTCAACGATCTTGTCCCTGCGGTTCTGCAGCTTCATATTGCGGGCAGGTATATCACCCTGGTTGCCCGTCAATGCCTCCACAGCGGCAAGCTGAATAGCCTGGGGTATGCCCGAGTCCAGGTTGGACTTGAATCGAAAGAGCGCGTCGATCATCCTGCGGTTGCCGACGGCCATGCCGATGCGCCAGCCAGTCATATTATAGGTCTTGGACAGCGAATGAAACTCTATCCCCACGTCTTTGGCGCCCGGTATCTCTAAAAAACTGTGCGGCCGGTAGCCGTCGTAGGCCACCTCCGTGTAGGGCGCATCGTGGCAGACCGCGATGTCGTGGGAGCGGGCGAACTTCACCACCTTCTCAAAGAAAGCAAGTTCGGCCACCGCCCCGGTGGGATTGTTGGGGTAGCAGATCCATAGTACTTTAGCTTTCTTGAGAACTCCGGCCGGTATGGCATCCAGGTCGGGCAGGAAGCCGTTGCTTTCCAGCAGGGGCATATAGTGAACCTCTCCGCCGGCCAGCAGCGTGCTGACGGAGTAAACGGGATAGCCGGGGTCGGGAACAAGCGCTACGTCGCCCGGGTCCAGCAGGCAGAAGGACATGTGCCCGATGCCCTCCTTGGACCCGATGAGCGGAAGTACCTCGCTGGTGGGCTCCCATTCCAGGGATACGCCGAAGCGAGTCTTGTACCAGCCGGCTATAGCTCTGCACAACTCGGGCATGCCGTAGGTCTCGGGATAGCGGTGGTTGACCGGGTCCCGGGCCGCCCTGCACAGGCTGCTAATAATATGCTCGGGCGTGGGTATATCCGGATCGCCGATGGCGAAACTGACGACATCCTCTCCTGCGGCGCGCTTCTCCGCAATTTTCTTGTTTATGGCCACAAAAAGATATGGAGGGATACTGTCAATGCGCTTCGATAGATTCATATGTTATTCCTTTTTGCGGGCGGGTTTTAAAACCCGCCCCTACGCCTTTTCCTGTAGGGCGTACCTTAAGACCCGCCCAAATGTCTTAACCTGTAGGGGCGTACCTTCAGGTGCGCCCTCGGCAACAAAGGGTTTTAATAGTATATATCAACGACGGAATGATGACTATTATCCTTACGTCTGCTTATTTTTGCCGCTCATCAGGCCTATCCTCTCCTGTCCCTCCGAAACCGGCCAGCCGTTGCGGGCGTTGTAATACATGTACCATTTGCACTCGGACCTGTGGTACCGGACGTCGCAGGCATAGACATGGCTGCTGCGCCATCCAGTGGAAGGTTTGAGCACCGGCTCCTGCAGCAGCCGCTCCCAGATTATGCCGTCCTGCGATTTCAGCACGATAATGGCCGACCCGCTCTGGTTTTTGACTTCATCCCAGTAAATGCCGTTCTCAAATCCCGCCATCCCGTCATCGCAGACTATGGCTTTGAGCGATCCGCTGCTGAGGTTGCGCCAATGGTCGTTCTTATCAACCTCGATCACGGGCTTATTCATCAGCTCATACGGCCCCTCCGGATGCTCCGCAGTAGCCAGCGCAATGGAATCAGGCTCGTTGAAGCCGCAGTCCGGTATGAGGACCAGCGAGGCGCTGTAATAGAGTAAGTACCGGGAATCCCTTTTAACCAGGCAGGGATTACTGACCGAACGATTACCTCCTGAGCGATGCCATTCCAGCACAGGCTTGATCAGCGTTCGCGGCGGCGACCATCGCTTCAGGTCGGTGGAGCGCACAGAGGCTATTTCGGAATACCATTTCCAGCTTTTAACGGCGGACATGATTATTGAAAGCGGACGGTATCTCTCGTAGAAAAGATAGTAGACGCCCGCCTCGTGAAAAAGGAACGGTCGCATGCCGTTTGCAATGACTACGCCGCTATCCTTCCATTTCACCCCGTCCTGGGATAGGAAATGGTGTATGCCCCAGATGGAATGGGCGAAGAGGTGCCAGCGTCCGTCAGGCGAATCCTCCGGAAAGGCGAAGGTTGGATCCGCCAATATCGGCGACAACAGCGGGTGGTCTATTATGTAATTCTGCGAATAGTCGCTCCATTTAATAGTCTTAATATCTTCCAGCTTCATCTTGCGCCCCCTTCGTAGCTTATTTCAGGATGCTTATCAAAAGCTAACCGCTTTTCTCCAACAGCACGCGTGTTTCCTGCATGATCTTTTCAGTATACTCCCCTTCGATATCGAACCAGATTATTCTATGGTCCGAAGGCCTGAACCACGTGTACTGGCTGCGCGCAAAGCGGTGCGTCTCAAATTTAATTGTCTGTACCGCCTCCTCCAGCCTGATCCTGCCGGACAGATGGTCGATCATCTGACGGTAACCGAGGCTGGACATGGCAGGCAGCCCGCTGTCGTATCCCATTTTCAAAAGGTTCTTCACCTCGTCGATAAATCCTGCGGCCACCATGCCATCCGTGCGCCTGTCGATCAGACTGTAGAGACGGTCCCTATCAGCTGTCAGGCCAATTATGAGAACGGGATAAGGCAGGCCTTTTTTAATACGCAGAGAGGACGGAAGTTGGCCCGTCTTACGATGGATCTCAAGCGCGCGCACTATCCTTCTGAGGTTATGGGGAAGCATCAGGGCCGCGCCGGCAGGGTCTATTCCCTCCAGTTCGCGATACAGGCTCTCGACCCCCTGCGCTTCAGCCCTGCGCGCCATTTCCTCCCGGTAAACTGGATCAGGCTCTACCGCCGGAATGTTCCAGCCCTCCAGCACCGACCACATATACTGGCCGCTGCCGCCGACCAGCACCGGCAGCCTACCCCTTTCCTGGATATCCGAAATGCAGCGCAGAGCAGAAGCCTGAAAAGAAGACAGGCTGTAAGGCTGATCTGGAATTATTATGTCAAGCATATGATGCGGCACTGTTCCCCTTTCCGCCGGTCCGGGCTTGGCAGTGCCGATGTCCATATACTTATAGATCTGCCGGCTGTCTGCATTGACTATCTCGCCATTGAACTGTTTGGCTATTCTGATGCCCAGATTGCTCTTGCCAACCGCCGTGGGACCCACGATAGCGACCAGGCATTTCATGGCGCCGCTTTGATCGACGCCACCTGTTTTACGATGCCGGTGAAATCGGCCGCCTTGAGGCTGGCGCCTCCCACCAGGGCGCCGTCGATCTGAGGTTCGCTGATAAACTCGGCTATGTTGGCCGCCGTTACGCTGCCGCCGTACAGGATACGCGTCGCTTCAGCTTTCTCCTTGCCCAGCATGCCTGCTATTTCAGAGCGTATCAGCCCTATGGTCTTCCCCGCCTGTCCGCCGGCCGCCGCTCGGCCTGTTCCGATAGCCCAGATAGGCTCATAGGCGACAACGATCTCTTTGTTTGAGGGTACGTCTTTCAACCCTTCCCTAATCTGCCGGGTGATCACCGTCCCTGTCCTTCCCCCGTCGTTCTCCTCCAGCGTCTCACCGATGCAGAAAATAGGTGTAAGTCCCGCCGCCAGGGCGGCCTTTATCTTCTCGTTAACCATACCGTCCGTCTCGCCGAAAATCTGACGCCTCTCCGAGTGCCCCAGTATCACGTATTGACACAGCGGCTTGAGCATCAGCGGCGAGATCTCGCCGGTGTAAGCGCCCTTCTCTTTAAAATACATATTTTGAGCACCCAGCCTGACGGATGTGCCTTCGATCGTTTCGCTTATTCTATAAAACGAGATGAACGGGGGACAGAGCACGATGTCGACCGCGGTTTCGTTATTCAGGTCCCCGATCATCGAGGATACCAGCGCGGCGGCCTCCTCGACCGTGGTGTTCATCTTCCAGTTGCCTGCGATAAATGGTCTGCGCATATCACCTTCTTTTAATTTTTTTTATCCGCTTACGGGCGCAGCTGAAGCAACGCCCCTACAACTTCAGGTCTGTCCGCTTACGGGCGCAGCTAAAGCAACGCCCCTACACGATTACTCGTCCTGCAATGCCTGCACGCCCGGCAGCGTTTTGCCCTCCATGAAGCTCATGCTGGCCCCGCCACCCGTGGAAACATGGGTCATTTTGAAGCCGAGGCGCATCTCGGTGACGATCTCGGCGGTTGAACCGCCTCCGACCACGGTGGTCGCGTGCAGGTTGCCCAGCAGCTCCGCCATGGCACGGGTACCGCGCCCGAATTGCTCGATCTCATAGACGCCCATCGGGCCGTTCCAGAAAACCGTACGGCAGGGTTTGAGCTTCTCCGTGAACAACTCCCTGGCCTGTGGACCGATGTCCACAATGTATTTGTCGGCGGGTATCATGGAAATCGGGGCGATGGCATATTTGGCGGTATCGTTGATGGCATCGGCCACAATTATATCAGGAGGCAGCACCAGTTCTACTTTTCCCGCTCCGGCCTTTTCCGTCAGGTCTTTGGCCAGCCCTACCTTGTCCTCCTCGACGGCTGACAGGCCGACGCTGTAGCCGTGTGCCTTGAGGAACGTGGCGGCCATGCCTCCCCCGATCAACAATATGTCTATCTTGCCCAGCATGTTGCTAATCAGTTTGATCTTGTCGCTGACCTTGGCGCCGCCCAACAGCGCGGCGAAGGGATGCTGCGCGTTTTCCAGCAGGTCGCCCAGCACGCGCAGTTCCTTCTCCAGCAGCAGACCCGCGTAGGCCGGCAGCAATTTGGCCACACCGTATGTGGAAGCATGCGCGCGATGGGCCGTACCGAAAGCATCATCCACATAAACGTCCGCCAGACACGCCAGATCGGAGGAGAATCCGGGATCGTTTTCTTCCTCCTCGGCATGGAAGCGCAGGTTCTCCAGCAGCAGTATGTCGCCGTTCTTGAGCTTATCCACCGCTTTCAGCACTTTGGGGCCGATGCAATCGGACACGGTATAGATAGGCAGGCTGGTGAGCTGCGAGAGACGCTCGGCGATGGGAGTCATACGCAATGACTCGACCACCTTGCCGTCGGGGCGGCCCAGGTGCGAGCACAGGATGATCTTTGCCTTACGCCCGATGAGGTACCAGATAGTGGGCAGAGACGCTATAATGCGGCTGTCATCCATGATTTCATTTGTTTTAGGATCAAGAGGCACGTTGAAATCCACCCTGACCAGCACCTTTTTGCCGGTAACCTCTACATCTCTTATCGATTTCTTCATAGGGACAATCTCCTTTACAGGATATTTGCGGCAACTATAAATGCATTGGCCGCCACCCCGGCCTGAGTATATCCAATCGAAGTTATTTGTTCAAGGATATCGGCCGGTCTGTTTATTTTTAGCACGGTTCATATTAAACTGTTATATGCCAACCGTGCACCCCGGCAGCAAACACCCTCTGGTAATCGTGTTGTCGGGACCGTCCGGCGTCGGCAAGGACGCCACCATCGCCGGAATCAGGGAGATCGGTGTAAAGTTTCATTATGTGGTCACGGCCACTACCAGGGAGAAGCGTCCCGGCGAGGTCGACGGGGTCCACTATCATTTCCTGACCAAGCGTGACTTCCAGGAAATGATCGTGCGGGACGAGCTCCTGGAATACGCCGAAGTATACGGTAACTTTTACGGGGTGCCAAAAAAAGAGGTCCGGCAGGCTCTGGAAAAAGGACAGGATGTGATCATTAAGGTGGATGTGCAGGGCGCGGCCACGCTCAAAAAAAGGATACCGGATGCTGTTTTTATCTTCCTGATGACGCCTTCCCCGGATGAACTGGTCGACAGGATAAAAGCACGCAATGCCGACTCGGAAACATCAGTCAAAACTCGTATGCTCAAGGTCGGGGAAGAGCTTGAAAGCCTCCTGCTCTTCGATTACTGCGTGGTCAATATTAAGGACGACCTGGCCCGCACTGCAGAGGCAGTGGCCGGAATAATCAGAACAGAGAAGCACCGCGTCAAACGCAGGGTGATCAAGATTTAACGCCGCTGTGCCCGATCAGTGCCAGTATCTCCCGCTCCTTTTTACGCATCGCAATGGCTTCAGGTCGCCTTTCGTGATCATAACCGAGTATATGCAACACGCCGTGCACCAGCAGCAGGCGCATCTCATCCTCGAACGCAATATGGTTCCGCTGCGCCTGCTCCACCGCCGTGAGATAGGAGACTACGAGTATCCCCACGCGTGCCGTGCCTCCCGGTATAACGGGGAATGCAGTGCCATCCGTGCCGGCTTCGTCCAATGCGAAGGAAAGCACATCGGTGGGCCAGTCGATGCCGCGATATCTGCTGTTCAAAGCGCGTATCCCTGCATCGTCCGTTACCAGGCAGTCGATCTCCAGCGGTGCGGACACCTTTTCGGCCTCCAGCGCAGCCAGTATCGTCTGCCTGATCCAGGCGCATTTGACGGAACAGCCTTTGATCCGCTTCATGCGGATACTGACCGTATGCACGGTTTTCCTCATGGCGAAATATTAGCAGTTCAGGCCGGGTTATACAATCATGTGCGTATTTGATTTGCTTGAAACCGTGATTGAATCTATGCTATATTGCATGACGCCGTCGGCCTGATATATTCCAGATGGAGGGATCGCATAGTGGTCTAGTGCGGCCGCCTGCTAAGCGGTTGCCTCGGGAAACCGGGGTCATGGGTTCGAATCCCATTCCCT
>JAFGHL010000024.1 GCA_016930155.1 Dehalococcoidia bacterium
AACTATTAAAATCTATATCAAGGATAGCGGTATAATGTTTTGCAAGGTCTCTCTAACTCAAAACCGACAAATCAGAGACAGTAACGCGTTGCAGGTATGATTTGTTGATACACTAGCCCTGTTGTAGAATTGCCATAATAAAAATCCAGCCTGTTCAAACTGGTTAAGGAGGTTATCTTTATGAAGTCTACCTGGGGATGTGTTCTGGCTGCCGTAGGTGTAATAGTACTTGGCGCCGTCATCATTGCAGTTTCCCTGGTCGGTATCTATAACAGCCTGGTGACCCAATCACAGGCCGTTGATGCCCAGTGGTCGCAGGTTGAGACGCAGTATCAGAGACGTTACGACCTGATTCCGAACCTGGTGAACTCGGTCAAAGGAATGATGACACAGGAGCAGACCATTTTCCTGGCCATAGCCGATGCGAGAACGAAGTACGGGTCTGCCCAAACGGTGAATGAAAAGGCTGCAGCGGCCGGCGAGGTTGAGAGCGCATTAGGCCGCCTGCTTGCCGTGATGGAGAATTATCCTGACCTCAAGTCCAGCCAGAACGTTACGCAGCTGATGGATGAGCTGGCGGGGACTGAGAACCGCATCAGTGTGGAAAGAAGGCGGTTCAACGACCTGGTAAGGGAATATAACACGCAGATCAAGACTTTTCCCACTAATATGCTGGCCGGCATGTTCGGATTCAGTGAGAAACAATACTTCCAGTCGGTCAGCGGCGCAGAAACGGCGCCTAAAGTGGAGTTTTAGTGCGGCACGCGCTGTTCTTTCTGCTGGTTACAGCCTGTCTGACTGTCATGATGCTGCCTTCCGGCAGCATACCGGCCTCGGCGCAGAATTTCCCTGAGCTGACCGGCTATGTCAACGATAACGCCGGATTGCTGTCGGATCAGGCCGGGGCAGAGCTTGAATCTCAGCTGGCTCAGCTTGAGAAGGATACCACCGCGCAGGTCTTTGTAGCCACGGTAAAAAGCCTCGAAGGCGACAGCATCGAGGATTATGCCAGCAGGCTGTTCGAAAAATGGAAGATTGGCCAGAAAGATAAAGATAACGGAATTCTTTTCCTGGTGGCCCTGGATGATCGCAAAATGCGCATCGAGGTCGGATACGGACTTGAGCCGGTGATCACTGACGGGCGCGCGGGCAGGATACGTGATGACGATGTGCTACCGCTGTTCAAAATTAACGATTATGAAGGTGGAATCAAGGCGGGTGTCGCTTTGATTGAGAAGTATATCAGGGACGGCACTCCGCCTGCTCCGCTTGAGGAAAACCCGGTCAAATCGTTGTTGGGCGACTATGTTTTCGTTTTCTTCATCCTGTCTGTTATAACGATGTACCTATCGGGTTTCATGGCGCGCAGCAACAACGTCTGGGTGGGTGGCATCTGGGGCGCTATAGCCGGCGTCATTATGGGGTTGTCGATCGGGGGAATTGCAGCGTTGATAGTTGCGCCTCTGATATTCACCGGGCTCGGCCTGGGTACGGATTACGTGCTCTCGCGTAATTATCAGAAGCTCAAGGCAGCTGGAAAATCGACAGACTGGCACAGGACGGGGGGTGGCTTCTGGGGAGGGTTCGGTGGTGGATCGGGAGGTGGTTTCAGTGGTGGGGGTGGCGGAATGTCAGGGGGGGGAGGCGCCAGCGGCGGCTGGTAGTTGATATGATAATGGGGCTGGTTCAGGATTGAAACAGCCCCATCGTTTGCCTGATTGGTAGCTATTATTAATAGGCGCGCGGCAGGCCGAGCTTGAATTGGCCGATGACGTTCTTCTGTATTTCCATGGTCCCGGCGGCGCTGAACCATCCCATATTAACCAGGTACAAATCCTGGCAACGGCCCCTCAGTTTCGCCCACCTGGAATTGGGGCTTATCTGCGCATTGGCGCCCAGTATCTCCAGCCCGGTTCTGGCCATGTTGTCTGTGACAATATTGCAATACAGCTTGTTTCTGGCAGCTTCGTAGCCCGGCATCTTGCCGGTGCTCATTTTCCACATTATCTCGAGCCCGAAAAGGCGCAACGTTTCGAGCTCCAGGGAGCGCTCAGCAAGCTTGTGGCGCACTATCGAATCTTCAGATAAAGGTTTCCCTCTGTGATTGTTTTCCCTGGCATAGCGGACGAGCAATTCGAGTATGCGCCGGCCCGTGCCCAATACATGCGGCGCCAGGGATAGCCGCTCTATTGCCAGGGCAGGGATCAGCATATAGAATCCCTTGTTTTCCTCGCCGACCAGGTTCGAAGCCGGTACCCTGACATTGTCGAAAAAGACCTCGTTGAAACTGTGTATACCCGATAGATTGATGAGAGGCCGGGTAGTGATGCCTGGGCTCTTCATATCCACAATGATGATGCTCATGCTCTTGTGGATTTTGTTCGATGTCGGGTCGGTTTTACATGCCAGCCAGCACCAGCGCGCGCGGTGGGCGCAGCTCGTCCACACTTTTTGGCCGTTTATAATATAATCATCTCCCGATTTGATCGCGATGGTCTTTATCTTATTGTAGTCGGAGCCCGAATCGGGTTCACTGTAGGCGGTGCACCATATGCCATCGGGATCCCCCGACGCTATAAGTGGCAGGTATTTCTGTTTTTGTTCCTCGCTGCCGAACAGCATCAGGCTGGGGCCATTGATGCCGGTGCCGGATATGCCCATGCTGGTTCCCGGAATCTCATAATAACCGGCCTCCTCGGAGTACACAAATTGTTCCCAGTAGGATGCGCCCGTTCCCCCGTATTGCTCTGGCCAGTTCATGCAGAGCCATTTTTTTTGCGCAAGCTTCCTGGATATGGAGAGTGAGAACTCCCAGTCCTCGTCCTCGCTCTCCTCTTCCAGCATGGCGGTGCGGTAGGGTTTTCCCACCACCTCTGCAAGGGCGAATTTACGTATCTCCTTGCGCAGTTGCTCCGTCTTTCCACCAAGATCAAAGTCCATACGTTACCTCCAGCGTCCGATTATTGAGCCGGGGAGCCCGGGGTTTCTCAAAAGCCGCCTTATATTGTAGTATAATTTCTATACTATTGATAGAGGGTATATTGTTGAGCAAACAATAAGATGCCGGGAGATGGTATCACTGCAGGCAAAGAGAGGAGTGCGACAATGTCACAGGAACTGGGCAAAGTTGAGAAACCTGAAGTATACAGCTTCAGGGAAAGCAGAAAAATTTTACAGGTTCCCCTGGTATACGCAGGTAAAAATTCGCCGGCGGAATATGTAGAACTTTATGAAAAGTACTGGCAGCAGGTCGATGAGATGGTAGTAAAGCTTGAGGGTAAATTGGGGCGTGTGACGTTGATCTATCATGAGACAGTTGATAAGGAGGGTGAAGGCGGCTTGGAGATACTCAAGGAGCTGCACCCCAAAAGCCACGAAATGGTAAGCAATCGCTGCAAAGTGTCCGCTTCTCTCAAGAGCATCGAGGTCGGTGAGTTGATGGAGGAGGTGATGGACTGGGAGCGCTGCCTGATGGTAGGGCTGATCAGCGAAAAAGTGGCCAAACAGGTTTACGAGGCATATGGCGAGGCCTCCAGGAAACGCTACCAGTTTATCGGCAAAACCATCGATGAGACCTTGAAGCCCGGTGATGTCGCCCTGCTTTTTATTCGAGAAGGGCATCTGGTCCAGTTCCCCCAGGATATCGAGGTATTCATGGTGGCGCCGCCCGCGCTGGATGAGATACATCGCTGGGCGCGTGACCGGGCCGCAAAAAGGGATAAAGAGCAGGATTAGGTTTTCGCCTTCAACAGGTTCTCAGCGGTATTTTACCGGCCGGCCTCTTCTCAAGGGACAATGCCTCAACAGGACATACATACATGCAAAGACCGCAGCCTATGCAGCGTGCTTCATCCCTCGTGAGCTTTCCGCCCTCCATTTTTAACGCGTCCATCTGACAGCGTTCCAGACAGGCTTCGCAGGCTGTGCAAGCTTCCTCATCGATCTTGATCAAATAACGTGCGATCACGGTCTGGCTCGGGACGGGCGCTTTTTTATAGCCCTTGAGTGCTATGCAGTGGCATCCGCAGCAGTTGCAGAGAATATTTGAGAAATGGTCGGGCGTATCGGCGTATTGATGTATCAGCCCTGCCTTTTCCGCTTCCTCGAGTACTTGCAGCGCCTGCTCGACATTGAGCCGTTTGGTCAAGCCTTTTTCGATGGTGAATTTAGCTGAAGATCCTAAAATCATGCAGTTGTCCATGGGCTTGGAGCACGGCTTGCCCCACTGTTCTCCCAGCTCGCGGCAGTGGCAGAGAGCCACGCCGATGTACTCGCTCTGCTTGAGCAGTTCTTTCATCTCGGCATAGGGAATAATAGTGGATCGGCTCATGATGTCCTGTTCCACAGTCACTTTTCTGGGAATGGATGGGCTTTCTGTTACGATCGGAGCGCCGGATTTGCGCAGCCGCCACATCGCCACTAGGTATTGGCCGAGCAGAACGTCCAGCTTTGCCAGATACTCCTTGTCGTCACGCCAGAATTGAAGCTCCATCACGCCCGGGAAAAGCGGCAGCAGCTCGTAGAGCGTCTCGCCATTCTCTTTTTTCGAATGTAGCAGAGCCTTGTTTGCCATTATTTCAAGGTGCTCCGCAATCTTCTCGGGGTGGCTTCCCGGGATACCGGCTGCAAGCTCACGGGCCGTGGTGAAATCGTGGGGCATAGCGCAGGCGATCTTCGCCTCGACGGGGCTGTATAAATAAGATATCAGGGCAAAAAACTCGTCACACTTGATGCAGGGAACCAGAAAAGTGCTGCGTGAGTTGAGAACAGGTATCAATTTTTCGTAGACAGAATCGACCATTAGCGCCTCCTATAATCTTAATCATGTTGATTAACACTTTTTCAGCGGCACCTTGCCGGCTTCCCTCGCTTCGAGGTAGAGCGCATCCGTGGGGCAGACCCACATGCAGAGGCCGCAGCCGATACAGCGTATCTCTTCGCGCACCAGCCTGCCGTTTTCCATTTTCAGGGCTTTCATCCAGCATCGTTCGATACAGGCCTCGCAGCCCGTGCATTCCTTTTCGTTGATATGCACCAGGTAGCGGGGATTGATCAGCTGGCTGGGGGCCGGTGCGTTCTTGGCGCCCCGCAGGATGAAACAGTGGCATCCGCAGCAGTTGCACAACAAATTGGTGAACTGGCCCGGGCTGTTGACATAATTATGCACCAGCCCGGCTTCCTCGGCTTCATCCAGCTTCTTGAGGGCTTCATCCCTGGATAGTCGCCTGGTGAAACCGCGTTCGATAGAGAATAAAGCAGACTCACCCAGGACCATGCAGACCTCCATAGGTTCGGAGCTGGGTTTGCCCAGCAGGTTGCCCTGATGCCTGCAGACGCAGGTACCCACGGCGATATGCTCGGTATCCATTAGCAGTTGTTTCATCTCCTTGTAGGGGATTACGCTGGCGAGCTGCTGGACATCCTTGTCCACCGCTACCTTTCTTCCGGCAGCGGATTTCTCGATTTTTAATGCTTTGCCGGACATGAACTCTCTTTTAATAGCCCTGGAATAAGCGCTTAATAAGGCCGCCCATTTCTTGCTGCGCTCGTCGACGATACCTTTCATCAATTGGAACTCGACCAGTCCCGGCACGAAGGGCAATGCCTCGTAGAGATTTTTGCCGCCGCTCTCTTTGATATGGATGAGTCCTTTATCGCCCATGCCCTCGAGCTGTGCCGCAACTTTCGCGATGTCCTTGGCCCCGAGATTCGTCGCTATCTCCTCCACAGTCGCATACTCTATGGGCATGGAGCAGGCAATCGCGGCTTCTTCGGGTGTGAACAGGAACCGGACCAGTTCGTAGTATTCCTGGCAGATAATCGCAGGAACGGTCGTCCCCCGGGCATTCAACGCGGCAGCCAGCTTGTCGTAAACAGCGTCAACCATCTCTCACCTCTTAAAATACTTTTGAACCAAATAATTTGTGTGCAGGATATTTGTATGCAGTCTAACAAGATGAGGTCGTGATTGTCAAACAGTAATCCATGCAGAGCGATAGTCGGGCGTTTTTACGTGGCATAATTGGCCGATGCGGGCTTAAAGGTTGGTGGCCCTGTTGAGGCAATGTTTCCAGCGGGCGTTAACCCATTCCTGGAGCTCGTCGATCTGTTCCTCGGTTATGGTCTTGAACCTTCCCTGCGATTTGAAATACTCGCGCACAGGTTGCAGGTTGCCGCCTTTGCGGGCCAGAGATTCACTGGCGGAGGTCAGCCTGAAGATGTTGTCCTCGATCTCGTAAAGTACCACCAGCCCGGTCTCCACCGCCATCTCGCCGAATTTAATGGTGTCGCTGAAGGGAAACAGCCAACCCGGCGGACAGGGTGTATGGACATGTATGAACCTGGTTCCTTCGATGGTCTTTGCCTTTTTAACTTTCTCGTAAAGGTCCAGCGGGTAGGAAGCCGAACATGTTGCCACGTAGGGGATCCCGTGCGCCTCCATGATGGCTGTCATGTCCTTCTGGTATTGCTGTTTGCCCAGGATGGGTGTGGTCCCGGACACGGCGCCCAGCGGTGTGGAACCGGAACGCTGGTTGCCCGTGTTCATATAGCCTTCGTTGTCATAACAAATATACATGAAATCGTACTGGCGTTCCGCTGCTCCGCTCAGCGACTGTATGCCGATATCGTGTGTGCCTCCGTCTCCGGCGAATGCCAGTACGGTTATTCCTTTCTTGCCCAGCGCCTTGAGCCCGGCCACCAGTCCGGTAGCCGAAGCGCCGGTGGACGCAAAAGGAGTATTCACGCACGGTACGTTCACAGCGGTTATGGGATACATACCGTGCAGCACGGTTGCGCAACTGGCAGGCACCGTCACGATACACTGTCCTTCCAGCGCCTTCAGCGTGTGCCTGTATGCCAGAGAAAGGGCGCAGCCGGGGCAGGTGCGGTTGCCCGGCAAGATCCATTCTTTCTCGATCAGGTTAACGGCATTCGCTTTCAATTTGATTCTTCCTTAAATGTGGCAGATCCATTCGGGGTAATCAGGGTTGGTCACCGTCTCTTTAAGGGATGATATTGCTTTCTTGGTCGCTTCGACAAGCTCGCGGGCTTTTACGTCGCGGCCGCCCAGTCCGACGATGAAGTTCCTGATAGCCGCGTTGATATATGTGCCGTATAGCGCCGATTTGATCTCGGAACAGGTCGCGCCCTCCGAGCCGTAGCTGATGTTTTTATCGAAAACTACGATCAGGCGGGACTTGCGCAGGGCCTGTACAACGTCCTGCTTGGGGAAGGGGCGGAACACGCGCAGTCCCAACACGCCTGCCTTGATGCCTTCCTCTCTCAGTATGTCCGCCGCTACAATCGCTTCAGAGGCCAGGCTCCCCATGGCGACGATGGTGATCTCGGCATCCTCGTTACGATCTTCCCAGAACATAGTTGCGTAATCGCGCCCGAATGTATCGTTGAATTCCTTTCCTGCCTGCAGGATCGTTTCACGGGAGTTCTGCAGAGCTTCCTGCAGAAGGTACCTGAGTTCCATATATCCGTGGCAGAGCTTGCCGTCCACGCCCACACGGGGATTGGCCAGCGTAACCAGGTTGTAGTTCTTGGGATTATCCGGATCAAGCGTTGTATGAGGCTTATAGGGCGGCAGGTATCGGTCGACATCCACCTGCTCGGGTATATCGACCGGCATCTCGGTATGGGACAGGATGTATCCGTCGTAGCAGACCATGACGGGCACGTAAACGCTCTCTGCTATGCGATAAGCCTGTATAACCGTGTCCAGGATATCCTGGTTGTTGCGGCAATATATCTGTATCCAGCCGGTATCGCGCTGCGAGATCGAGTCCTGCTGGTCGTTGAGAACATTCCAGGGCGCGCCGATGGCGCGGTTCACGCAGGCCATGACAATTGGCAGGCGTGCGCCGGCAGCCCAGTGCAGCATCTCGTGCATGTACGCCAGGCCGTGTGAACTGGTGGCTGTAAAAGTGCGAGCGCCTACGATAGATGCGGAGGTGCAAACAGCCATGGCGCTGTGCTCGCTTTCCACGGCCACGTACTCGGCCTTGAGCTGGCCGTCCTCAACGAAGTGCGAGAGCTTCTCGGTAAGCGGTGTTTGTGGGGTGATGGGGTAAGCGGCCACCACCTGCACACGGCTCAGCTTGGCCGCTATAGCGGCCGCCTGGTTTCCATCCAGTATATGCATGTTTGATTTTCTCTGTACTGCCATGATGTCAGCTCAGCTTCTTCTCTTCGGGAACCATGGTAATCGCCTGCACCGGGCAGACCTGCGCACAGATACCGCATCCCTTACAGTATTCGAGGTCTATGGAAGGGGGTATCGAGCGGGTCATAACGGCCTCGGGGCAATAGAGCCAGCAGAGAAAGCAGGTCGGCTTGTTTAACTTTGAAGCAGTGCATCTTTTGTCGTCTATGACCGGAAGGTGAGTGCGCCATTCGCCTGTCCTGCCCGCCTCGCCGATGCCGGGCGACGACTCATCGCAGATGTGGTTGCAATCTCTGGTACCCATGATGTTAAACCCTATTTGCCTACCCTTGTTATCTCGTAAGTTTTATTTATTGCTGCCAGATTGATATCCACGGTATTGCGCGAAAAACGCTCGCGCACAACTTTTTCCAGGGTGGGTATATCCACTATTTTTGTAGCCCGTACCAGTGCTCCCAGTATGGCTGTATTGACTATCACCAGCCCCGCCACAATCAGTTCGAGGTCCTGACATACCCTGGTGGCATCAGCTGTCGCGATGTTGAACTCCCCTTTCACGCCCAGTTCCCTGGGTAAAAGCGGGGAATTGACTATCAGCCAGCCGTCCTTACCCAGCCCCTGAGTAACGTCAGGGTATTTGAGCAGCGTATGATCGAGTACGACTACGATGGTGGGATATTCGACCTGCGATACCACCAGTACAGGCTCGGTGGATATCCTGGTTGAGGCGCTGACCGGCGCGCCGCGCCTCTCGGCGCCGAAGGCTGGCGCTGCAGTAATCCCTTTGAAGCCTTTGGCATACGCCGCCTCAGCTATTATCTTGGCAGCTGTAATTGCACCCTGGCCGCCGCGCCCGTGCCACCTGATTTCCAGTGGTTTATTATTGAGGGAGGACTTAGCAGCCATCAGTAATTTCTCTCACAGGTCGACAAATACACAACGAAGATATATGTTAAACCCTGTTCAAAGCCTGTGTCAAACGATAGGGACATCTGGAAAGGCCATTATTTTTTATCTACGTTTGGTATGACGCAGATGAGTTTGACCGTCCTGTCTCCCTTGTTTAGGATGCCGTGCATTTCATTGGCCGGTATGAAAACGGCATGCCCCGGCTTGAGCGGAGTCTCCCCATCCGTGTGTTTGACCGCCGCCTGGCCTTCAATTATAAAAATCTCGTGTTCCCAATCGTGTTGGTGAAATGGGGTATTGCTGCCCGGCTCTATCTCAAAGACCCGCATGATGAAATTGGGGGCGCCCTCTTTGGGCCCTGCCACAACATGCATGCGCACGCCGGCAGCGGCTTCAACAGCTTCGACTTCACGATAATGATGTACTTTCATGGCTACCTCCAGCGCTGATATACAAGATTATAGCTTAAAAGAAGCGCGTGCCTTGAGTTCGTCTTCGTGTGTGACAAGCCATTTGCGATACTTCCTCCAGTTCGGGCAGTATTGCTCTACCATGTCCCAGAATTTTTTCGAATGGTTCATATGTCTGAGGTGGGTCAGTTCGTGTATGACAACGTAGTCGATGATTTCTTCCGGCGCCATCAGCAGTTTCCAGTTCAGTGTCAGGTTGCCTGCAGGTGAGCAGCTGCCCCAGCGTGTTTTTTGTCCCCTTATCAGTATGCTGTTGTAATGTAATCCCATAGCTTCCTGGAAGCCGGCGGCCTTTTGCGCAAAGACCGTTGTAGCCTGCTGCCTGTACCATCTCTCCAATATTGCGGGTATAGCGCCGTTCCTCGATCCCGCCGATATCAGTAGTTTATTACCATCCAGTACGGCCGATGATACTGCGGATTTTGCCGTGCTCACGTTAATTTCAATCTGCCTGCCCATGAAATAAAGCTTGTCACCCTGGCCGGGCTCAGGCGTGAAAAGCGGCAATTGAAGCGGTGCGTCGGACGGCAGGTGCCTGAGTATCCAGCGTGACTTCTGCCGCAGTATGTCCAGGACCTGTCGTTGAGTGTACCTCCCGGGCACGACCACCGTCAGGCCTGTTTCGCTGCGGATCTCGAGCCTGATGCCCCTGGCCCTCTGGCTTTGCTTCAGCCTGTAACCGACGGGTCTGCCCATCAGGTCGACCTCTCCCTCGCCGATAAGGGTGAGACGGCGGTTTCTTTTAATTGCGGCGATCATGAAATACTCAAATCCTGGTAAACAGCTTACACAATTATAATTGATTACAGGATGGCGGTGGAGTAAAATGCGAATTCGATTCAGCCCTTTTGGTCATTAAGGACTATGCTGAGATGAAATGTTTGATCCTCGCCAGCGGTTTTGGTACAAGGCTATACCCGCTTACGATGAACCGGGCCAAAGCGCTGTTACCCTACAGGGGCAAACCCATGATCAACCACATTGTGGACAAGATGCCCCGGGACATCGAGATACTTGTCAATGTGAATATGAAATTTGAGCGTGATTTTGAGGAATGGGGCAGAAAGCAGGATCGCGATATCACTATCTGTGTCGAGAACGTCAGGTCGGATGATGAGAAGCTGGGCGCCGTCGGTTCGCTTAACTACTGGATAAAGAAGAAAAATATTACTGAGGACCTGCTGCTTTTCGGCGCCGACAATTATTTCGAGTTCGACTTAGCCAGCTTCCTGGCTGCATACGATGGCCGGCATGTTCTGGTGGCCGTGTATGATGTGGGCGATCCATCCAAAGCTACTCAGTATGGTGTGGTGAAGATCGATGGCGATCGTATCATCGAGCTTGAGGAGAAGCCCGCCGCGCCCAAAACCAGCCTTGTGGCCACAGCCTGCTGGATATTGCCGCCCAGGATATTTCCCATCATAAGCGCGTTCTGCGAAAAAGCCGTTCGGGATAACCTGGGATTTTTTATCACCCACCTGGTCGGTATTGACACTGTGAAAGTCTATCCATTTGAAGAGCAGTGGATCGACATTGGCAATCTCGAGATATATCACGCGACGAAATGACGTAATAAATTGCTTCGCTCTGCGATCTCTGACTGATGTAGAATAATAGGGGAGCATAGTTATATTGAGAATTGTCCTTTGTTAAGGGGGCGCTTTTATGGAAGATGTTGAAAACATGGTGAGGACCACCATCAGCCAGATCGAGAAGGTACTCAGCAGCAAGACGGTCATCGGTGAACCGATAACCGTAGGAGAGACAACGCTTATACCTTTGCTCAGCATGGGATTCGGTTTCGGCGCGGCGGGGGGCGCGGGAAAGGCTGATGCCAAACAGAGCGGTGACGGCCTCAAAGGCGGAACAGGCGGCGCAGGTGGAATGCGGCCGATTGCCATAATTATCATAGACAAGGAAGGGGTACGCATAGAACCTATCAAGAGCAGCGTGGCCGCAGCTCTGGAGAAGCTGGGTGAAAAGGTTCCCGGCGTAGTCGAAAAGATCGCTGACAGGTGGGGTGAACGTAAAAGGGAGTAATAACCATTGGCCCCGCTGATAGTTGCTCTATTAATACTTGCCATTATAATAATTCTGCTGGTACTTCCGCTTGGCATCCGATTGTCAGCCGGCTTCCATGGCGGAGTTGTTTTCAAAGCAAGAATCAGATGTCTCTTCGGTTTGCTGTCCTGGGAGATGTCAACCTCGCCGGCGCGCGGAGATAACCGATCCAAAGCTGAGGGGGAAAAGGCAAGTTATTATCGGCTTTCCCGCATGTGGGAAGCTGCACAGGTCAAAGGCCTCGGAGCAAGGATCAAATTACTGATCAAACACCTCTATAGGCGGGTGTGGGTGCAGTCTATTCAATCGGATCTAAGGGTTAGCCTGGGGGAGGATTATTATACCGGCATGCTGGCTGGAATTTTCATATCTGCTGTTCTGTATTTAAATCAAAGATTCGACGGCGTAGTCCTGATTCAACCTGCTTTTGAGGAAGACCTTTTCCTGGAGGGGGATATCAGTGGCGATCTGCAGGTGCGGCCCATCCATGTGCTTGTGCCATGTCTTGGCTTCGCTATCTCTTCTGAATTCCGACGGGCACGGAATATAATCGCTGGAGGCTCATGCGTAAAGAGTTAGTCAGCTGCGAAGAGGCACGCGAGGTTTCGGGTGTGAAGCTGACACCGGTAGTCAGGTCGATTTTAACCTGGGCGGATATCGGTGGAACCGTTTCATTTTACGCTTGCAGGCAGCCCGCCTATTTACTGGTAGAACGATATCCGGACGTGCGCGTGCTGAGGGCAAGTGGGGAGGAGATCACTCTGCAGCAGGTTTATTCCGAATGTCCGGGAATCAGAGAAGCTCTTGTTGAGCGGTTCCCTGGTCTTCCGGCGCAGGGGAATTAGCGATTGCGACAGCGGCCTGCCTCCTGTAGCGGGGCTTTCTCCGGATATGTTTCCGTTGCCCCGAGGTCCAGAGGGATGTGAAAAACTTGCTGTCGAGCTGATGCAGAAAGTCAGCCGAATTAAGCAGGTCCCTGGATGCAGCGTTCTCGAAATAGGCTACTTCCACGTGTTTGCCCATATTTTTGACAGTCTGCACCGTGTAATTGAAGTCCGAGTCTCCGCTGACCAGCACGGCTGTATCATAAGTATTGTTGGCTGCGAAGTACAGCAGGTCGGTGGCCAGCATTACGTCTATACCGCGCTCGACCGGTACGCCCTGCGAAAGCTTGGTGGTGCCCAGCCGCAACTCCAGGTAGGGAGTCTTGCGCAGCGTCTCTAAAAACTCCTGCTGCTCGTGGGAGCCCTCCGATCTCTGGTTGGACTCCTGCAGGACATTATAGTAGTAGGTTCGCATCAGTTGCCTGCTGCCGCAGAGTTTTTTGGTAAACTCGCCGAAATTAAGGTCAAAGCGTTTGAAGTTGTTTTTCAGCGAGTGGTAAAGGTTGCTGCCATCGATAAAGATGGCCAATCTTTCGTTCATTTTTTACTCCTCTCGATATTACCCCGCCCCTCATACGAATAATGCGGTGAAATATACATAAAACAAATTATTATCTTAAGCAATTATACTTGAAATTTCGCGGATGGTGTATATCAGGGCAAAGACGGCGTGGATTTGTCGGTTATCACCCAGAGCCGATGACCGTCCGTGACATACTCGATATTGCCATGAACTGCTGTAACGAAGATATTGCTCTCCGGCACTATAGCCGATAGTCGTTCAAGCGTCTCCCGGTTGGGATGCCCGAAGCGGTTGGTTGCCCCGGCCGAGATGGCAGCGGATGCGGGATCAACGATGGTCAGGAATTCATCCGAGCTTGATCCTTTGCTTCCGTGATGTGCAACCTTGAGGACGTCGCTCTGCAGTCCTGCTCTGTTTGCGGCCAGGTACCGCTCGGCCTCAATACCGATATCGCCGCAGAGAAGGAAACTCACATTTCCGTATGAGACCCTGATTACCGTGGAATTATTATTGATGTCGTCTTCAGTGCCCGTGAAAGGTTCGTCCGGGGGATTGAGCACCGTCAGGCATAGGTCGCTGCCGGCGTCTATCTGATTGCCGCAGGCCAGTGTGTGTGTGGCAACGCTCTGATCATACGCAGTTTGAACGATTTCACACGGCAGTACGGCTTTACTGGTGGAAGGAGGAAGGCCCAGAGAACGTACGTTATAGCGTTTCAGCAGTTCAAGCGAGCCGGCTATGTGGTCGGATTGGTACTGCGTCAGGACAAGCATATCGATCTGCCTGTCCCAAAACGGAAGTTTTTTACCCAGTTGAACGCAGACAGATGCCGGATCGGGGCCGGCGTCGATCAGTATATTCCGGCCGTCCGGTGTCCTGACCAATATGCACTCGCCCTGGCCGACATCGAGTATGCTTACATGAAGCTTCCCGTCCGGCAACAGGGAAACGGCGGTCCATACAAAGATATTGCCTGCCAGCAGAACAGCCAGCGCCGGGTAGACGACCGGTTTAGTATTGATGGACCGCAGGGCGCCCGCCGACTGCCGTGCTTTGTCCATTGATGATTTAACGAAAGTCCGGACGTGCTGCCTGTATTTAATACCGGCCAGTATGAGTCCCAGCGCGATATAGTAGGCAACGGCCTGCCAGGGCTGCAACACGATGTCGCGAACGTAGGCCAATGGAATCGAACTGAATATCTGAACCACGAGCAGGAAATACGATAAGAACAGCCAGGCGACCCAGCCGAGCGCCGTTGCCAGCAGCGGCCAAGCCAGGCCCGCTAAAGATGTGAGCAGCGAGGTGATGATAATACCCGGGAAGGAAGGCATTGAAAAGAAGGTGGCGGGTGCGCTGACGATGGAAAAGGCGTGAAAACTGAGAGCTGTCAGCGGCCAGGTCGCTATAACTGCGGCCAGCGTCGTTGCGAAGCTGATGACGATTATTTTTTTCAGCCAGACAATATACCTGCTCTGACGGCCTGGCAGGTGCGGGCTGGCGAAGTCAATTAAATAGGAGGCTATTAGGATCAGGCCCAGCATGGACAGGAAGCTCAGCTGGAAGCTGATATCCCACAGGACGCGTGGCTCTGCCGCGGTCATTAATGCCGCCGCCAGCGCAAGGGCTGCCAGGCCGTTGCGCTGTCTTCCCAGAAGTTGCGCCATCAGGAACACGCTGCCCATGAAAGCTGCCCTGACCATGGTCGCCGGCAGGCCAGTAAGTAAGGTGTAAAGCCAGATGAAGGACAGCGATATCCAGACGTAAGCCCTGTTTTTTCTGCCGAAGATCCAGATTGTCAGGGCCAGCACCATGCCGAGCAGTATGGTCAGATTCATGCCGGAGATAGCGATCAGGTGAGTCGTTCCGGTTACATAAAACGATTGCAGAAGGTCGTAAGGCAGGCTTCCTCGCATCCCCAGCAGAATTGCGCAGGCCAGAGAAGCCTGCGGCTCCGGCAGGCATAAGGACAGGCTGTTCGATAGATTGCTGCGCAGGCCGTAGATCCAGGCCAGTGGGGGAGATCCTTTGTCCGTGCCGATTATGGTTACCGCAGGGTAATTCATGATCGAATAAATGCCCTTGTTTGCCAGGTAACCGCGGTAATCGAAATCATCGAATTGCGGCGGACTTTCCAGCTTGCCGCTCAATTGAAGCATGTCACCATATTGATAAGAACGGTAAAAAGGCAATCTGACCAGCACACCTCCCCTGATCGATGTGGAGTTATCTGCGATGAGAATACGGCTTGCGGCAAGTTTAAACTCAAGGTAGCTGCCTCGGACCTCGGGTTGGTCGTCGACAACTCCTTCCAGCGATACGGAGCCCTGATCATTGTAGTATTGCACCTGCATATTATCGTGGGACTGTTGAGACGATTGATAGAGCAGGGCGCCAGCGGGGAAAGCCAGCAAACATACGGCCAGCAATGCCAGCGGCCTGCGACGACCGGGCATGAAAGCGGCCACTATTATTACTGGCAAGGGGAGCGCCAGCAGCCAGGCAGGGGTGGCGAAGACTGAGCCTGCAAAGATGCCGGCTATCCAGGTGATGCTGACATATAAAAGTGGCATGTCGGTTTACTCACCTGTGGAAGCGAAGCTGCGCAGACCATCAACTGCGGACTTTCCGAAGCCTTTGATTTTGAGCAGGTCGTCCACGCTGCGGAAGGGGCCGTTGGCAGTCCGGTAATCGATGATCTGTGTTGCTTTTCCCTCACCTATGCCGGGAAGGGCCTGCAGCAGCCAGCTGTCTGCGCGGTTGATGTCCACCTTCTGGGGCCGGTCGGTCTCTCCCTTTGCCGGCACATAGATGGATATGCCGCCGACGTAAGCATCGTCCGAGATGCCTGCAGCCGAAATGAGCGCCGTCAATGTATCGCCGGGCCGGGTCGCGTAGATACCTGGACGGGCCACGCTTCCGCTTATACATACGTCTCCGTTGATATCGGCCTGTTTAAAATCGCTCAGGATTATCTCGGCCGGCTGGAGGTTGGAGAGGCGGATGAAGAAAAATACTATGCCGGTGATGAGGCAAAATGCCAGCAATGCTGCTATAATAAGCCACATTTTCTCGCGGATACCCGTCATTGACTTCCCCTCCTCACATGTAGTTAAGGTGTTGGCGGCGATAGAATTGTAACATATATGAATAATGAAAAAACGATTACGGTAAACAAAAAGGCTTACCATGATTACCACATCCTGGAAAGCTACGAGGCCGGCATTGCGCTCAAAGGCTCGGAGATCAAGTCCATCAGGATGGGGCGGGTCAACATCAGGGACGCCTATGCCAGGCCCGAGAAAGGCGAGCTATGGCTGCATAACTCGCATATATCCGCATACCAGGCGGGCGGTTTCAATACGCATGAGCCCGACCGTAAGCGTAAGCTTCTAATGCACCGCAGTCAGATAGAAGAGATGGAGCAGACGGCCAACCAGAAAGGTTTGACTCTGGTGCCTCTGCGGATATATATTAAAAACGGGCTCGCAAAGCTGGAGATAGGCGTAGGCAGGGGCAAAAAGCAGTTCGACAAGCGCGATACTATCGCCAGGCGCGAGACAGAGCGTATAGTGGAGCGGGCTATGAAGACAGGGGCCCGCAAAGCACGTTAACAACCGAATATGTGGGGGCGCGTGGCTTCGACAGGGAAGAGCCTACAGTGCGGCAGGCCGAGGCGCCATCTACCTCGTTAATCAGGTGGCGAATCACAACTGCCAACGAAGCAGTTCCAGTAGCAGCCTAACCAGGCAGCTCGTCCAACCTTTCCTCGTCCCGGTGGGATTGGATTGGGCGACGAAATGCCGGGATGCAATGGTCCCGATGCTGATGAGGATCATTTAAGATTTATCAGCTGGCCCGCTTGAACTCCGCCTGCAGAGGTTGAGCGGGTGAGTATAAAGAGCAGACTAAGCCTGTAGAAGTGCTGGCAACTTTTTTCTGGACGGGGAGTTCGACCCTCCCTCGCCTCCACCAAGAAATTTAAAGCTAAAATCAAGTTTGATTTTAGCTTTTTTTTATCTAAGAAGCGATTGTCAATAATCAAGGTGTATATGTGTTATAATTCGTCGCTTGCTTCAAGCGAGATATAACCGTGATAGATGAGATATTACCCGGTCTCTATTGTATCAAGGTCCCCCTGCCTAAAAACCCCTTGAAATACACCAATTCATACCTCATAAAGGGAGAAGACAGATTCCTTCTTATCGATACCGGTATGAACTTGAAAGAATGTGTGCTGGCGCTCGAGGCCGGTCTTCAGAAACTGAATGTAGACCTGAACAAAACGGACTTCTTCGTCACGCACATACATCATGATCACATGGGATTGGTGTCCACCATGGCAACCAGGACTTCCAGAGTGTTTTTCAACCCAATTGAGACGGCCATACTGACCAATGTGTCTTTCAAGCAGAGATGGGCTGCAATGATGGAGTTTTACATGGCCAACGGTTTTCCGGAAGAGGCCGGTAAACTGTGGATAGCCAATCCTCCCCTTTCCCTCTTCGGTTCAAAACTGGAGGCTGTCTTGGTCACGCTTTCGGGCGGTGGAAAACTGGAAATTGGGGATTACAAATTCGTTTGCATCCATGTACCGGGCCATTCGCCCTGTCATACGTGCCTTTACGATAAAGATAAAAAACTGTTGTTCTCCGGTGACCACATTCTGTTCGATATTACACCGAATATCACCTGCTGGCCCGAGTTGAGCAATGCATTATATGACTATCTGAAGAGCCTGAAAAAGATAGATAAACTGTCAGTGAACTTGGTTCTGCCGGGGCACAGGAGCTGGCAGCGTAATCTGCAGAAACGAGTTCAGGAGCTTTTTGAACATCACAACAAAAGATTGGACGAGGCTTTAGCTGCAGTTGCAGATGGTGATAAAACCGCATATGAGGTGGCGCCCCATATCAGGTGGGACCTGTCATATAAAACCTGGGAGCAGTTCCCCATCGCTCAGAAGTATTTTGCCGTGGGCGAGACCATTGCCCACCTGGAATACCTTGTGGGTGAGAATAAACTTAAGACGAAAAGGACTGGCGGGAAAATAAGATACGTCCTGGCCTGAGTTAATAAAGTTCCGGCAGTATACCGGACTAATCAGACCTTATATATCATCCGGCAATCCCAGCTTCAAGCACAGCGTAGGATGCAATCTATCAGCGTCTTATAATAATCTTTCAGTTTTTCCCTGTCCGTATATTCAAGGTCAATGTTTAATTTGGACTCATACTGGCTCAGCAGGATGGGATAGAAAACAGCGGAAAGAAAAATGATCGAGACATGATTAAGCGCCTTATCATCCAGATCGTGTAATCTGTCCTTGATAACATTTTTGATACGCACGACATTGTTTTGCAGTGCTGCGCTGATTTCCGGCCTGGCCTGCGTATCAGAGATAAGTCGGCTCATCATGTTCCTCTGCAGTCCGGGATTGGCAAGCACGAAATGAGAATATCTCATGCAGTAATTCAAAAGTGTCTCTTCCACATTTTTTCCGGTCTTGATAGACGCCATGTGTACTTCGGCGATTCTTCTGAAATAATCCTCCTCGGCCAGCTTGATCAAGTCATCCTTTGATCCGAAGTAATAATTGATGGCGGCGATGTTTACCTTTGCCTTTGCTGCTATTTCCCTGGTGGTGAATTTATGGTCGCCGCCTTCGCTGATCATCTTGAGCACAGTATCGATTATGTGCGTCTTTTTCCTGGAGTCTCTGGCGCTCATAAAATATTATCTTCCCCGGCAGTAATTCTACTACTTATTATGAACCTGACGCCATGCATCTATCATCTGGTCAGACGCAATTTTGCAGCAGTTATTCCGGATTCAGCACCATATGATACTTGACGGCACTTTTTACCTGGTCCTCATAAAGCATCAGCGGCAATAATTCAAACTTGTGCCATGGCTGCACCTGATCTGTATAATGGGGGCTCATGAAATTTCCCGAGATGCCGGTCATCAGCACCATCTTTGAATTCCTCTGGTCCGACAGGTCGATGATGTATCGCGCCCAGGTCATGCTCCTTGGATGATAGGGGTCACCTATTTTTGGATTAGTGGCGAGAGCAACCTGGAATCCGCCGTCCATGGGGAGAGGACCTATATCCGCCATCAGCCCGAAGAACGGAATTTTTGAACTGAAGGGATGCTGCATTACAAGGTTAAATGACTTGCCCCAAACCCAGTCGGATAAGTTGTCGCCGCGTTCAGCTTCTATTTTGTCTATTGCTTCGTGGAAACTCTTGACCATAATGTCCCTTTGCCGTTCCTTTGCCGCTGTAGACGGGTCATCAAACCATGCTGAATCCTTATCCGCCATGATATTTCTGAAACTTGTGAATGCATTGAAGTAGTCTTTGAAGTATTCATTATAGGTACCAGCTGAAAGATGGGGCTTAAAAGTGTTCTGCAGCATGGCTGCCACCATATTGTTAAAGATAGTTGGCGCTACGGCTTCTTTTGTAGAACGATAGTCCCAGCGGGAAAGCTCGTTCATGGCTTTCTGCTCGAGCGGAGTGAGTTTCTCGGTTTTCAGCGCATCCAGTAGAGCAGGCAGGTAGTCACGGGCCAGTAACATGTAAACGTCGGCATATATCTTGTTTGCGTCAGCAATTTCGAACTTGCCCTTAGTCTGTATGATTCCTTCAACAATCTCATTTACTCTGATATCGCGGTAGGAAGGTACCCAGTAGTTGCCGAGATAATACGGGTAATCGGACGGCACCGGAGGCCTGGCATTTGCACTGGCAATGAAGCCTTTGGGCAAGTCGGTTATCGATACTTTATCGGCCGGTCCAGCATAGCCCAGCCACTCAAATTCCTCGGTCCATCCTGGAACCGGCAGGCTACCGTCAAATCCTTTCCGGATAGCCACAGGGCCACCTAACAAATAGCCAATGGCTCCCTTTTTGTCGGCCACTATTAAGTGGGCGGCTGGCAAAGCCCAACCTCTCATATTCGAAATTGCATCAGCCGTGCTCTGTATTTTCCTTACATGGTTGAAAAGAACGTCGAATGCGGTTACAGTCTCATTGCCTGCCCATCTTACAGCCATGACTGTCCCCGGTTTCAGGAAGCTTTTGGAAGAGCTCGGAATGAGATCATCTATCACAGGCCCGTGCCGCGTAAGCCTGATGGTTAAATCAGTGTCCGGCATTCCCTTAACATGTATCTTATCCCTTACAACTCTCATATCTTCATATGCGCCTCTGTAAAGGACCTGAAATTGATTGGACGGATTAACTTTCTCGACGTAGAGGTCAAATACGTCTACGAACGCAGCGGTAAAAACCCACCCGATCCTATCTGTCTGCCCACCCCAGAATGCCGGCACTCCCACTGTCATCAGGCCTGACACCGATGTGGTCGGCGTAATTATATGGGCTTCATAGAAACCGCTGGGTATGCTTGCCGCCGTATGAACGTCCTGAATCAGTATAGGCATACCTGTGCCTGACTTATCACCGGAGATGCCTACGTTATTGCATGCCATACCGGGATATAGGCCGATTTTCTCAAGTGCCGCATTGACGTCGTTCGCATTGCAACAGGTGGTGGCCGGACTGGCAGATGTTGAAGCCCCAGCGGTACCAAGTTTGTCGGAGGGAGGCGTAATCATATCGGAGAAATTGGCCGATGAGATTTTCAGGTCCTTGATCCTCTGAAATGCTTCCCTGTCCGGTGGGAATGCTTCATCAGCCATTTGCTGTCCGACTTCATTGATAAACGTTGCGTATAAGACGTCCTGGAAAGGCTTGCTGTACGCGAAGCTGGTGAAGAGGGCGTTGGATACCACATCTTCAGCCGTCCATTTCTCCGGCTTGAATCCCAGTATGGTGAATTCGACAGGTAGAGATTCCCTGCGGGTATCGATATAACCATTAACTCCGTCCGCGAATGCGCTGATCAGAACTGAGGTCTCGGGATCCATATTCCGCAGGAATTCTCTCTTATCGCAGGCTGCAAACAGGGTGCGAAAATAAATGTCGGTGGTCAGATATTCTTTGCCGAATACCTCACCCAGCCTGCCTTGCGAAGCGCGTCGTAAAGTTTCCATCTGGAAAAGGCGGTCCTGGGCCATGCAATATCCCAGGGCGTAGTAGGCATCTCTATCGCTTTGCGCCGTTATATGCGGTATGCCATAGGAATCACGTGCAATTGTCACCCGGCTCCCGATTCCTAATACTGTCAGGTTGCCGTCGTAATTTGAGACTGTTGAACGCAGGTATCCGAATACGCCACCCATCAGTATAATCAACACCAATAGGATTGATCCGATGATCCATGCAGATTTTTTCATTATCTCCTCCTGAATTTAGTATTATTTTTTACGCATGATCCATCGGCGCTTCAATTGCCAACAGCTCATGCGGCAATGTCTATTGGGGGCTGAGTATAAGAGTGTGCGCAGAGTTACGGTCCACCTGCTGGCGCGTCCAGAGCATTGGGCGGTACACCATCCCGGCCCAGAGCACGTTCTGGTCGCCGTACCAGTTGCTGCCCGGGTGGCCGCTCTGGCCGGTGGAATTAATAGCGGTGCTTTTATCGAAATCGGTCAGGTCGACGATCATGCGCATGGCCGCTCCATGTTTGGTATTGAAGTTGCCGTTGCCGGCGTACCATACGGTGTTGTTCAGGCACTCGATGGTGCCGGAATTCGATAATGGTCCCTGGTTGACCAGCGATTCGATTAATCCGATGCCGCTGGCGCCCAGCGGATTGCTGACGAAGGTTGTCTTATGTATATCGCCCCACTTCCACTGGGTGCGGTCCTTGCCCATGGCAGCCGAAGCGGCGGCATAACCCTCTTCGAACGATTTAACCAGTATATCGTCGCGCGTCTCCTTTTTATCTTTTGTGGTGGGATCATCCCACCAGGCATCATCGGGGCTCTCAAGCAGCAGGTTGATAGCGTAATATTCCCTGTCGGCAGCATCGGTTTTGGCTATGCCCTCAAGCTCAGCCTGGAAGGTGTTGTACATCAATCGCATGACGAACTCGTTGTAAAGCGCGGCCTGCGCGCTTTCTGCCGAGCAGACGCAGTCCCATTTAAGCAGCCAGTCACGGGCGTCGGCCAGCTCCTGATTGCTGAATTTCAGACCGGCCAGCGCCGGCAATATCTGCCGGGCCGGCAGGTTGAGGTTGTCGCCCTGCATGGTCTGGCTGGTAATAACGGTATTGGGAGCAAGCTGTTTGAGCAGGTCTGTAGCCCGTTGTGCCCGATAGCCGTAAAACCACTTGTTATACTTGCTGCCGAAGTTGGCATTGACGCCGGGTCCCAATTTCTCGTTGAGCATCGCGTAGTATTCCGGAGGAGCCTCCTCCTGGTTGCAGACCACCATATAGCTGCGCGCCGGATTATAAACGCGCGGCATGATCTCGTAGGGCACATAGCCCTTCCATTCATATTCATCGGTCCAGCCCGGCACGGGCACCTGCCCTGTGTGATAAGCGGCACGTATAGGGACCCTGCCCGGCATCTGCAGGCCGATATTGCCCTGTCTGTCGGCATAGATCAGGTTCTGGGAAGGAGTATCCCAGTACTTAAGCGCATCGAGGAATTCATCCCAGTTCCGGGCTTTATTCAGTTTGAGTACGGATATAGCAATAGTGCTCGGCTCCAGCCCTGTCCAATGCACAGCCAGCGGGTCACTGTTATTGAAACCGGACAGCTCTCCCGTTTTCGCATCGTAGCGGTAGTCGTTGATGATGGGGCCCAGGTGTGTCTGTCTGACTTTTACGGCGATGGGCGACTTGCCGTCTCCAAAACCGATGACCTCCTCGCGGACGGTCATGTCGCGCCATTTGCCGTTCCACTCGTATTGCAGCGGATTTTCGGCATTGACTTTTATCCGGTAGAAATCGTTTACATCCGGCATGACGCTGGTGACGCCCCAGGCGATATTATCATTGTGGCCGGCTATGATACCCGGGAAGGGGGCGAAGCTGAAGCCTCCGGCATCGAAAGGCTGGCCTGTTCCGTCATCAGTGCAGTGAAGATTGACCTGATAAAAGATGGATGGCTGCAATATGCCCAGATGGATATCGTTGGCCAGCAGCGGCTTGCCGCTGGCTGTCATATTACCGGAAGCCAGCCAGGAGTTGCTGCCTATCCCCTCGTTCGGCTCCCTGATCATCGGTAAATCGGGAGTGGCGTCAGCGATGTCTGGCGTAATCACAGGCACTCTGCTGTTGAGCAATACCGAATCCGACTCAGTTTGCAATGCAGATGTATTTATCGAGTAAGTCTGCTGTATATCCTCGTCAGAGAGGATGGTGGGCCTTTGCCCGTGCGGCCAGGGTGGGACCACCCACATCTCCGCCATCTCAGCACCCAACCGGTCATACAGTTTTGCCCTGACCAGTTCCAGGTCGCGCGAGAGACCCAGGTCCAGGGCCATCAGCCGGGTGAACGCCAGCGAGTCGACGGCGGTCCAGGGTTCGACCTTGAACTTCACACCCGTCAGACCCAGCACGGCGTAGTTGACGGAAAGTTGCTGGGGCGAGCGTCCCGAGATATAAGCATTCACACCGGCAGCGAAGTCATCAAAGGCGGCGCGCTCCTCTGGTGTGAAGCCAATATAGTCTTTTTGCGTTGCCTCGTAAAGGCCCAGCGTGCGCAGATAGACATCTGTATTGATCAGCGCGGGCTTCTTGCCGGTGAGCTCCTCGATGCGACCGCCGCAGGTCTTGCGGTAGAACTCCATCTGCCACCAGCGGTCCTGGGCCTGCACATAGCCCTGAGCGAAAAACAGGTCGTGCATATTCTTGGCATAGATGTGTGGTATCCCGTGGGAATCGCGGATTATTTCAACGTTGTCTTTCAAGCCTGCGGCTTTCAATTGCCCGTCTATCTGCGGAAGCGGACTGTGCGTAATGGAATAGTAATACCCGTAACCACCTACGACCATAACGATGATAACCGCCAGTATTGTAATCAGGATGATCTTGATCGGTTTGGACATTCCCCCTTTGCTCACAACTACAACCTCCTTAAAGTTAAAACAAATGTTTGATACAATAGTTTAATACATATGATTCATTATTGTCAAACGGTGGATGTTTTGTGGAGGAGGGTGCTTTACTCATGGATATAATTGGCTTATCATCAATATACAGTTTGGATTAAACAGTGGTTGAGAGATGCGTTTTCTATATTTATTTATAGTTGTAACGGCCGGTGTGATTTTTCTTGGTTGCCTGCCGGCATGTCGGCAACCAAACGATAATAATGGTGTGACGGAGCCTACAAAAGTGATCGTATATAGCATGAAGGGCGTGGGTATCGATCTTCCGCAGTCCGATTTCGAGGACATGAAAAACGCCGGGATTGAGATACTGTCGACCGAATGGGGCATGGAGCAGGATATCGATCAGGCCAGGAGTTTCCTGGACCAGGCCCAGTCCGCCGGGTTGAAGGTTGTAATGGACGGTGGTTTCAGCTACATGGCCTGGGGCTTTTCCGGTGGCGATTGGGATGAATTGCCCGCCGGCAAGAGGCCGGTCTGGCAGAAGGAACGCGTGCAGAACTGGGTAAACGCGCTCAAAGACCATCCTGCCATATATGCCTGGGACATCTGCAATGAGTTCGGCGAGAATTTGCCCAGCGGCGCGGGCATGCCTGGATCGGACTGGCCAAAAAGCAGGATCACGCTTGAGCAATTGAAACAGGCCAGGGCTGATGTGCTTGAGGCGGATAACTCCAGGCCGATTCATCTCAGGACGTACGAATGGGAATCCAACGATATGACCGCCTATATCAAATCCATGCTTGATGCGAAGATAGTCGATATCATCTCTTTGAACCTTTATTCCAACTATCTTTATCACGGCAAGCTGCAGTGGCCGGATGTGATAGCGGATGCCGGACAGCGCTGCGTTACGGAGATCAAGCAGGAGTCGCCGCAGACCAAAATCTGGCTGTCAGTTGCGGCATTTGAGTACGGGGACATCTTCCAGCGGCCGACGCCGTCCGACGTTGTCAGGGATATTAAAGCTGCCGGTAAGATAGAGGGGCTGGACGGCATCTCATTTTTCTGCTGGGGACCGGTCAATCAGTGGGACGAGAGCAATAACTGGTA
>JAFGHL010000025.1 GCA_016930155.1 Dehalococcoidia bacterium
AACTATTAAAATCTATATCAAGGATAGCGGTATAATGTTTTGCAAGGTCTCTCTAACTCAAAACCGACAAATCAGAGACAGTAACGAACGCGCACAACACTTTGACACCCAATTCGGGCTTCTGTTAAAATTCGACACCGGGTGGACTCAGGGATTTGTCCCACACGGCAGACAGCCGGCCCGGGCATTCACCTCAAACACCCACATCCGCCCCAGCATGCGGACATGCCGCCGGGCCGTTAAATAAAATCTCTTAAAGGAGGCCCCATGAAAGTCACTTTCAGCGTAATCAAGGCGGACATCGGAGGATGGGTAGGGCACTGCAGTATGCATCCGGACCTTATGGCCGAGGGCGAGGCGTGCATGGCCAAAGCGAAAAAATCAGGCCTCCTCATCGACTACTACGTCACCCGTTGCGGCGATGACCTGCAGTTCATCATGACGCATAACAAGGGCGTAGACAACCGCAAGATTCACGAAATGTCGTGGAACGCCTTCCAGCGATGCACCGCCGTTGCCAAGAAATTGAAGCTTCACGGCGCGGGCCAGGACCTGCTGTCCGATGCCTTCTCGGGCAATGTCAAGGGACAGGGTCCCGGCGTGGCTGAGATGGAGATCAACGAGCGCGAGGCCGAGCCGGTCATAGTCTTTATGGCGGATAAAACCGCCTCCGGTGCATGGAACCTCCCGTTATATTCCATGTTCAGCGATCCCTTCAATACCATCGGACTGGTCATTTCGGCCAATATGCATGCCGGCTTCAAGTTTGAAGTTCATGACGTTAAGGAAAGTAAGCGCATCATGTTTAATTGCCCCGAGGAGATCTACGACATGCTGGTCTTCATCGGCGCGCCGTCGCGCTACACCGTCAAGTCCGTCTATTCGCGCGAGACCGGAGAGATAGCGGCTACCTCCTCCACCCAGAAGCTGTCGCTCATCGCAGGGAGGTACGTGGGGAAGGATGATCCTGTCTGTATTGTCAGGGCACAGGGCATCTTCCCGGCCGTGGGCGAGGTGCTGGAACCCTTCGCCCGGCCTCATATAGTCGAGGGCTGGATGCGCGGCTCACATAATGGTCCGCTCACTCCTGTCAGTGTTAAAGAGTGCAATCCCACGCGTTTCGATGGCCCGCCGCGTGTCATCGCAGCGGGATTTCAGCTTGCAGAAGGCCACCTTGTCGGCCCTGTTGATATGTTCGACGATGTGGCTTTCAATAACGCCCGCCAGCAGGCCATGGACATGGCCGACATGCTCAGGCGTCACGGGCCGTTTGAGCCGCACAGGCTGCCCCTGGACGAGATGGAATACACCACCATGCCCCAGGTTATGAAGAAGCTGGCCAAACGATTCGAGAAGATATAGGTCGGCCCATGCCCAGGCTGCTGCTGGCCACTACCAATAAAGGCAAGGCCGCCGAATACCGGGACCTGCTCAAAGGTCTTGATTTCGAGATAATTACGCTCGACCAGGCCGGCATCAGCAGTGAAGCCGACGAAAGCTATAACACGTTTGAAGAGAACGCCCGCCACAAGGCCGCGTTTTACGCGGAATTGGGCGGGTTTCTAACTTTAGCCGACGATTCCGGGCTGGAGGTGGACACCCTGGGCGGTGAGCCCGGCGTACGCTCGTCCCGCTATGCCGGCGATAACGCCACCGACCGGGATAGGGTGGATTTCCTGCTCAACAAACTCAAGGGCGTCCCACAACCAAAGCGTACGGCCAGGTTCCGCTGTATTATCGCTGTGGCCCATCCGGGCGGCGCTGTTGAAACGGCCGAGGGTACCTGCGAGGGATATATAGCCATGGAGCCCAGGGGCAGCAACGGCTTCGGTTACGATCCCGTTTTTTATCTGCCTGAGTATGGCAAAACAATCGCCGAGCTTTCGCCGGAGATCAAGAACCGGATCAGCCACCGGGGAAGGGCGGCATCTCTGGCACGCGATATACTGACAAATGCAGCAAAGCCCTGAATCCTCAGGCCTGCACGCGTGTAGAAAGAAGGCCGTCGGCTGACCCGGCAATGGCGCTGCTGGCGCCGCCCAAGCTATCCGCCAAACATCTCGTCCCCGGCAGCGTTGGGCTCGTTGTGTTCTTCCTCTTTATCACAACCTGCTCCCGATATGAAAAGGCGGCCGTTTCCCCTTCCCTGCCCGCAAAAGGCTATAATGTCTGAGAAACAGCGCCAGTATAAAGGAGTGCCTTCATGATAGATAAATATCAGGTTCTCTTTCAACCTGTTAAGATCGGTAAGCTGGAGATCAAGAACCGGCTCTCTGTACCGCCTATGGCGACGGGTTTCGCAGCTGAGGACGGCGGAGTATCTGACAGGCTGATCACGTACCACGAGGCGCGAGCCAGGGGCGGCTTCGGCCTTATCATTGTCGAAGTGACCGCCGTAGATGGGGAACGGGGTCTGGGCAGCGGTCACCAGCTCTGCCTGCATGACGATAACCTGATACCCGGTTTCAAGAAGCTGGCCGATGCAGTGCACAGGCACGGCACAAAAATCGCCATCCAGCTTTATCATCCGGGCCGCTGCACCTTCCCTTTCTTTATCGGTAACAGGCAGCCCATAGCTCCATCGCCTGTGCCCGATCCCATTGTAAGACAGGCTCCGCAGATGCTCACCATCTCCGAGATAAGGGTCCTGGTGGAAAAATACGCGCAGGCCGCCCGGCGGGCGCAGGAGGCGGGTTGCGACGCCGCCGAGATCCACGGGGCGCACGGCTATCTTATCGCCCAGTTTATGTCGGCCTATGCCAACAAGCGCACGGATGAATACGGCGGCGGGATCGACGGTTTCCTGCGCTTTCCTCTCGAGATCGTCAGGCGGGCCAGGGAACTGGTAGGTCCGGATTTTCCCGTGCTCTTCCGCATCAGCGGCGAAGAGGTTGTGCAGCTGGGCCGCACTGTCCCCGAGAGCATAGAGATGATGAAGCAACTGGTCTCAGCCGGCATTGACGCCGCCGATGTTTCCATCGGTGTATACGAATCCGGCCATCTCACAAGTGCGCCCCCTGATATGCCGCAGGGATTCAATTCAGAGACATCCCTTAAGTTCAAACAGTCCCTTGATATACCCGTGCTGGTGACCGGCCGCATCAACCATCCCTCTGTAGCCAGTGAGCTTATCACGTCCGGCAAGGCAGATATGGTGCATATCGGCAGGCAGTCGCTGACCGATCCTGATTGGCCTGCCAAGGTTGGTGATGGAAAAGAGCAGGACATAGTTAAATGCCTGTCCTGCAACGAGGGCTGCATAGAAGGGCTCGCCATCTGGCTGAGGCCTTCGATCACCTGCGTACAGAACCCGGCCCTCGGCAGGGAGGAAGAGTATATGCGTCCGAAAACACCGGCTCCCAGGAAGGTACTGGTGGCAGGCGCAGGTCCGGGCGGCCTTGAAGCAGCCAGAGTCGCAGCTCTGCGCGGGCACAGGGTGACTTTATATGAAAAGGAAGGCTATCTGGGCGGCCAGGTCAAGCTCGCCGCCATACCTCCTTCAAAGGATATCTACCAGGAGGTGGCACATTCGCGTATTAAGGCCATCCGGGAGCTGGGAGTACATATCCAGTGCGGGCAAGCGCTGACAGCCGACATGATCAGGGAGATAAAGCCTGATGTGCTAATCATAGCCACAGGGTCGGATTCCGCAATTCCCAATATACCGGGCATCAACAGTCAGAGAGTGATAAGTGCGCGCCAGGCTCTCACCACAGAAGAGGTCGGACCATGTGTACTGGTAATCGGAGGCGGCCTGGTCGGTTGCGAGACAGCCGATTACCTGGCAGGAAAAGATATGTCCGTGACCATTGTCGAAATGCTCAAACATACAGCCCGCGATATAGGGCCGGCCGCACGCTTTTTCCTGCGCCGTCGGCTTCAGGAAAAGCAGGTACTGATACTCACTCAGTCCACCGTGAAATCCATCGATGGCAATTTCAGCATTGTGAATACGCCCGGAGGGGAACAGAGGCTCGGCCCATTTGATACCATCGTTATAGCAACCGGAGCGGTCCCGGTAAACTCACTTGGAGACCAGGTCAAAGACATCGTACCCGAAGTATATGTTATAGGGGACGCATGTAAACCGGGGAAGATACTGGCCGCCGTGGAACAGGCGGCAGATATCGCCCTGAAGCTATGATATTGCACTTCGGGCTGAAAGTGCTAAAATTATCGACCGTACATGTGAAAAAGGAACTTGGTAATATGGATTTTTCAAATAAACCCAAGAGAATACAGGATGAGTCAGGAAGATGGTTCATGGTCGTCAGCCAGGTTGAAGGAGGTTACCTCGCCCGGGATACCGTGACCAGCGACCTGGTATATATGAGACATTGTGACATCGCCTGCCGTGAAGAGGGCGGCGCCGGCGAATGAACTTCTTCCCCTCGTCCCGGTCGCAATCGACGCTGGTAGTTTAAACGGCCTTTTATGCCGCCTGTCAGATTTGACACCGGGCTTTCGGGCTGATATATTTACACGGTTATTGTTTTTTCACAGGGAATATGGAAATGAGCAATTCTTACGCAATCGTTGAGAGCGGCGGCAAACAATTCCGGGTCAGGACCGGCCAGGTCATCAACACCGAGCTTCTTCACGTTGAGTCAGGCAAGGATGTAGAGCTCAGCCGGGTACTGATGATCGCCGATGGCGATGAAGTCGTTATAGGGACTCCCGAGGTCAAGGGCGCAAAGGTGATCGCTAGGTGTCTTGAGGAAGGCAAAGCCCGCAAGATTATCGTATTCCGCTACAAGAACAAAGTGCGTGAGCGCCGGAAGACCGGGCACCGCCAGCCTTACACCAGGCTGCTGATCAAGGAGATCATAAAGCCGGGCGGCAAAGTGACTAAAAAAGCCGCCAAAGCCAAGGCAGCCAGCGGAGGTGAAAACTAATGGCTCACAAGAAAGGCGGCGGCAGCACACGCTGCGGCCGTGATAGCAAATCCAAGCGCCTGGGAGTCAAGCGCTTCGGCGGCCAGGCTGTAAATGCCGGCACCATCATCGTCAGGCAGCGCGGCACCAGAATACACCCCGGCGCCAATGTAGGCTGCGGCAGGGACTACACACTCTTTGCCACCGTTGGCGGTATAGTGAAATTCGAGCATCATGCCAAGAACAAGAAAAGGGTCAGCGTTTACCCGGGACAGTAACAATGAAAGAGAAAATCCATCCCAAGTATTACCCCGATGCCACGGTGACATGCTCATGCGGCAACAGCTTCACCACAGGTTCCACCAGGCAGACGCTCAGGGTTGAGCTGTGCAACAAATGCCATCCCTTCTTCACGGGCGAGCAGAAGATCATCGACACTGCCGGCCGCGTGGAGCGCTTCAATAAGAAATATAAACGAGAGAAAAAGGCCTGATAACTGCAATCTGACCTGCAAAGGGGCGGTTAGCAAGGCCGCCCCTTTTTTTTACCAGATGAAGAAAGAAAAACCTTTTTACTACGGCGGGCAGGCGGTGATGGGAGGCG
>JAFGHL010000026.1 GCA_016930155.1 Dehalococcoidia bacterium
AACTATTAAAATCTATATCAAGGATAGCGGTATAATGTTTTGCAAGGTCTCTCTAACTCAAAACCGACAAATCAGAGACAGTAACCAGCCTGCTGCAAACTTTGACTGTGCAGATAGCGGATGATATCATAGCTTTAGCCCGGCACGAACGGGCATCGTATGGATAGTGAACGTACCATATACTTCATATTAATACTGGTCTGCCTCTTCTTATCTGCTTTCTTCTCCAGCGCCGAGGTGGCCATCGTTTCTCTGAGCCGCATCAGGGTCAAGCACCTGCTCAGCCATGATGTGAAGTTTGCGGATATACTGGAGAGTTTCCAGAAACAGCCCGGCATGTTCCTCTCCGCCATATTGCTGGGGAATAATGTTGTCAATATCGCTGCAGCGTCCCTGGGCACGATTATTGCGGTAGGCTTTTTCGGCCCAAATATGGGCGCTCTGGTGGCGACCATATGTATTACCATACTGGTACTGGTGTTGGGTGAGGTAATCCCCAAGACGGTTGCGGCCCATAACGCCGAGAAGCTGGCCCTTGCCTACAGCATACCCGTACAGCTTCTGATCTGGATACTTTTCCCCTTTGTATGGGTGCTGAACAAGATCGGCGCCGGCTTCACCCGCATGGTCACAGATGCTGGAGAGGCAAGGATGACTGTAGATGAGGCCGAGATACGCACAGCCATAGATGTCGGCGAAGCCGAGGGGGTTTGGAAGGAGACGGAAGCCGATATGATACATAAGGCTTTTGAGTTCCCGGACCGGCCGGTCAGCGACGTAATGCAGCCGCGAACGGAGATTTCGTTTATCGAGGAGGGCACTTTGCTGGAGGAATTTCTCCAGACTTACAGCGAACATCCCCATTCGCGGTTCCCGGTTTACAAGGACAGTATGGACAATGTGATCGGAATGCTGACGGTCAAGGATGTGCTGATGGCTATAGCCCGGAGCGAAATTAAGGAGAGTGATCCGATCGATGGTCTGGTACGGCAGGCCTATTTCGTGCCCGAGACCAAGCGGCTGGGTGAGGTGCTGGCTGAGATGCGAGACAATAACTTCCATATGGCAATCGTCATAGACGAGTTCGGCGGAGTGGCCGGCATCGCCAATCTCGAGCACCTGGCGTCTGAGATCATGGGAAGCATCGGGGACGAAATGGTGGCGGGCGAGAAAGAGATTATTCCCATTGATGCAAATACCTACGATATCGATGGAGGTCTAAGGGTGGAGGAGGCCAACGACGAGCTTGACCTGGACCTTCCCGAGGGTGAATACGACACTGTGGCCGGTTTTATCCTCAGCCATCTCGGACGTATTCCAAGAAAAGGCGAACATTTCAGATATCGTGATCTCAGGATCACCATTACGGAGATCGCCAACCGCAAGATCGAGCGCATCACCATAACCAGGGAAAAGAATGCACCGTCTGCGACTTAAATTCAGCCGCGGCTACCAGCTTAAATTTCTTTCGCATCTCGACCTGATGAGGCTCTGGGAGCGTGTATTTCGCAGGGCGCGTGTGGAACTTGCCTACTCGGAGGGTTTCAGCCCCCATCCCAGGATCTCCCTGGCCGCTCCCCTGGCCGTGGGCGTTATCAGTAAATCAGAGTTGATGGATGTTTTTCTCAGCCGATGCATCACTACCGGCAATTTTATTCAAAAAGTCTCTCCCCAGCTGCCGGAGGGCATTGCGATAATCGATGTTCAGCCGGTCAGCCTCGAAGCCCCGTCTCTGCAATCACGTCTCCGCTTCGCCGAGTACGTGGTCGAGGTGGAATCACAGCAGGGGATAGAAGAAATCGAGTGCTCGCTTAAATCGCTGCTGGCTCTGGAAACGCTACCCTGGCATCATTCCCGAGATACAGGAGAGCGTTTTTATGATCTGCGGACGCTGCTGGACGACCTGTGGATAGCAGGTGAAAAAGGTGAGGCATACATGATCGGCATGCGGCTGCGCTGCGATTCTTCAGGATCGGGCAGGCCTGAGCAGATCATTAAGGCTCTGGGAATTGCCGGGGCGCCGGCATCAATCGAGAGAACCAGGCTTATCTTTACCTGAAAACCGGCTTGCGCACCGGAAGGAACACCCTTAACTGCTTCCTGAAGGGTGGATTATTAATGCATCCTCAATTTTAAATTTCCAACTTGAAGCAATATAATAAGCCGTTATCTGGAATGGAGGAAAGGCGAGATTAAATTATACCTGATAAGGCACGGTGAGACTACCTGGAACCAGCAGCGCATCATCCAGGGCAGCGGCAGCGACACAGACCTGAGCGAGAAAGGCAGGGCGCAGGCTGAGAGGCTGGGCGAGGCCATGCGGGGATTCCCTCTTACGGCCATGTATGCAAGCCCACTCAGACGCGCTATGGATACCGCCGCCGCTGTGGCCGGCCCGCACAAACTGGAGGTCGTATCCGAGCCTGATCTGAGGGAAATACACGTGGGCGAGATGGAAGGTATGCCGCTTGATACTTTTGGCCAGAATTTCAGCCAGTTTCTGGTGGACTGGCAGACTAAGGGAGATAAAGTCGATTTCAAAGGCGGCGAGAATCTCGGCCAATTCAGGGACAGGGTGTGGGCAACGGTCCAACGAATTGTCGAAGCTAATAGGGATGGCAGCGCCGCGGTAGTCTCACACTACTTTGTCACTGCTACAGTGGTCTGCACCGCGCTCGGGATGCCTCTCACTCACCTGGTAAGAGTACGCATACAGCCCAGCAGCCTGACCATACTCGAGTTCAATGAAGATCATCCACCACGCCTGCTGTTGCTGAGCGATATCTGTCATTTAAAGGAGCAATAACTTGCTTGCCAACAGCAAGACCCTCGAAAAACGCATAAGCGGCTTCATCAGGGAATACGGGCTGATATCGGGTGGCGAGACGGTGCTGGTAGCGGTATCCGGGGGGCCCGACTCGGTGTGTATGCTGTATGTGCTCCATAATTTGAAGGAGATGCTTGATATACAGCTGCACATAGCACACCTTGATCACGGGCTGCGTGGCGATTCCGGCGCAGATGCGGAATATGTTAAGGGATTGGCGTCTGCCATCGGTATTTCCGCAACAGTTGAAAGAAGAGACGTGGCTGAATGGCGAAGCAGGAGAAAAATCTCTCTCGAGGAAGCCGCCCGTGAAGTGAGATACCGCTTTCTAAATGATACAGCCCGCCAGGCCGGGTCCAAGAGAGTGGCGGTCGGTCATACACGAGACGACCAGGTGGAAACCACACTTATGCATATTCTGCGGGGATCCGGCATACAGGGCCTGCGCGGTCTGAGGCCTGCGGCGCCCATGCCGTATGGCGCCGGAGAGGATGGCATCTGGGTGATCCGGCCCCTGCTTGAGGTTGCCAGACGGGAGACCGAAGCATATTGCGCCCAGAATAACCTGCAGCCGCGAAAAGATACGTCCAACGATCAGGTGCGATTTCTGCGCAACCGGATACGGCTGGAACTGATACCGCTTTTAAGGCAGTACAATTCAGATATTGAAGGTGCTCTTTTAAGGCTGTCCGACCTGTCGGGTGAAGACGCTGACTTTATCGATGAACAGGCTGCCTCTATCTGTAGTTCGATGGTGACCAGCGAGGGGCTTCTTACATGTCTCGATTCAGGCAAGCTGCGCGGTTTGCCACTGGCGCTGCAACGCAGAGTATTTCGTATATTGATCCAACGTGCCTGCGGGAGCCTGAGGGATATCGAGTCTGTGCACGTGGATGCCCTGGTCAGGCTGCTGTTTTCAAATACGGGCAGGAGCGTGTATTTACCCGGCGGTAAGATCGTTACCAACGAGCGGAACCGCATGGTTGTGACGGCTCCTGGTTCAACGGCCTGCCCCTGGCCGGTTCTGGACTGCGACTACACGCTCAATATACCGGGCGAAACGAAGCTGCCCGGCTGGCTGGTGTCGGCCACTATTATGAGTGAGAATTTCTTTAAGGACGATGATATATTCAGCGCCAGCTTTGATTTATCCAGGATCGGCAGGAATCTCAGTGTGAGGGGCCGCAAAGTGGGAGACCGCTTTCACCCCCTCGGTATGACGCATGGTCGCAAACTGCAGGATTTCATGGTTGACTCCTCCATACCGCGGTCGTGGCGTGATAGCGTTCCCATAGTGTGTTCCCCGGAACAGGTGGTCTGGATTGTCGGCTGGCGTATTGATGATCGTGCCAAGGTCACTACCTCCACTCAGGAAGTGCTGCGGCTGGATTTTCACAGGGCGGAATGAGGCTGGATGAAACATAAACCGGGGATTGATTATCAAGGACGCATTGACCCGGCCGGAAAAGCCGGTGTTAATTCAGAGCTCGATCTGCATGCTTTAACGGTTGATGAAGCCCTTCCCATAATCCATGGTTATCTCAATGACGCTTGCCTTGCCGGGCTAAAGGAAGTCAGGATCGTGCACGGCAAGGGGACAGGCGCGTTGCGGCAGGTCGTGATGCGGGAACTTAAAAGACATCCTTTGGTGAAGTCATTTCGCACGGGCAACCGTTTCGAGGGCAGCACCGGCGCCACCATCGTGGAACTGTAAAGTGTTGTTCAAGCGGACCTTGCAGGGGCGGGCCTCAGGCCCGCCCCTGCTCTTGCAACTGCCGGAAATCATTCAATTGTTGTTATGGTCGTTTCCGTAACAGTACCGGTAACATTTGCTTCGGTTGTTGCGGACACAGGCGGGAAATAGCCTGCTCGTGTAATTGCAGCCCTGTAGCCGTCCTTGAAGGCCGCCAGTATATACTGGCCGGGCGACGGGAAGTTGTACGAGACCTGTCCTGCGCTGTCCGTGTTGCCGACCAGCACACCGTTTTCTTTGACCCTGGCGGCATCGTTTTCCGCCCGGATTAGCTGTGCCTTGAAGTTATTGGCTGTGGGGGGCATCTGTTTAATACTTTTGTTGTTTTCCACTTTAAGTGAATAAACAGCTGCACCCTCCACCGGCTGTCCGCCACTTTTTTCTGTAACCTGTATGCTGGAAGACTGGCCGGTTGTCAGGTTGACGGTGGCCTTAATCTCAAGCAACTTCGGCGCCGATTCAGATAGAATATTGATCCTGCGGGCGCCGGGAAGATAGCCCGTTTTTCTGGCCAGCAACATGTAAGTGCCGGGATCCGTGAAAGTGTAGACGACTTCCCCCGCGCTGTTGCTGTTGCCCAGCATTATCTCCTTTTTACCTAACCGGCCTGCCAGTGCGTCCTCCTGTTCGGTATCGATCATAATGGGAGCTTGCTGGCTCATGACCATCTGGGTGGCGGTGCCGTTTTCAGCAGGCATCGGCGCCGGCCTGACAACTGGTTTTAAGACGCCGCTTGTTTTAATGGCGCTGATTGTAACACTGTCCACTGCCTGGCCTGAGCTTCCGCCGGTCACCTTGATCGTGATCTGTTGACCTGCAAAAGTTGAGGTTGGGGCCTGCAGAATCAACCTGAGCTTCTGACCGTTTTCATTGGTCTGTTTAACCTGCAACCTGGCAAAGCCGGGTATAAATCCGTCTTTGGTAGCCACCAGTAAGTAACGACCAACCTCGGCTATGGTAGTTGAAAACGTGCCGTCGCTGCCGGAAGTCCCGATCAATATGCCGGGGGACTCCATCAGAGCTTCAACCTCGCGGGTAAGGGTAGTATAATTGTCTGTGCCAGCCGGGCCGACACTATTACCCGTTTTTATGGCGTAGACCGGGGCTCCTGCAATTGTCTCGTGGCTGTGCCTGCTGAAAACGGTGATAGTTACCGGCTGGCCTGCCACCACAGGATTATCAAACTTGATCATCAGCGCGTGTTTTTTTACTGAAGGGAGCGCGTTATTTTTGCTTGAATCCGCTTGAACTGGAACAGATGAGGGCAGGGCCATTGTTATCCCAATCAATAGTGTTAAAAGACCCGAAATAATGTATTTCAAATTACAACCTCCTTTAAAGATAATGTTGCCATGCCGGTCATGGTCACCTCATTTAAGTGCACATGTATACCTCCTTTGATGGGCGTCATGCTATATATAACGCAGGGTGCAAAGAATTGTTTATGAGCGATGCTTGACAGGTCAACTTGCTCCTGCCATAGTATATGAATACAGATTGCCTTTGCAGAAAACAGAGGGAGATTTTGATGGATCCCGAGTCGGAAGGAAGTGAGCTTCATCGGCAATTCGACGTGCTGGTGTGTACGGGCGAGATGGTATTTAGCGGCAAAATGCGTTGCGATTTCAGCCAGCGATTGATAGATGCACTTAATGAAGGGATCAGGACGGAAACACGGTCGCGCTTAAGGGATTTTCTAACTCTCTCGGAAGTCACAGTTATAAATCCAAAGGGCGGTAAAGCGGCGGTACCCGTCCTGCATATCTCTAAAAACAACATAATATTCGTGGCTCAAGCCCGGAGCGTAGCCCCCGAGAAACCTCTCACAACCTATCCGTTCAGTCAGAAGCTGCCGGTGACAATCGTGGCCTACGCAGCCGGGGCCGCGACCATACAATTCAGGATCAACGGATGTATTTACATCGATAGCTGGGGGCATATAACCGATACGCTGGAAACAGAGGAGCGTTTTATACCTCTGACACAGGCGAAGATAGCCCCGGCTATGCCCGGAAACCGGAGTAGTTTCGATTTTATTGCGCTCAACAAGGAACGCATCGTGAGCATCGGCGAAATTTCCCATAAATGAGTCTGGATGCCGCTTTAAGCTGATGCGGCCTGCCGTAAATATAATGCCGGCAAATGTGCAGGCTGTCTCCGGTTAAATAGTGTAAAATACGGTCGGGGCGCGGGATATGCACGATGACGAGTTGCAACTCAAAAAATTGCTCAGAGCGCTGTTTCGCAGTCAGTTGTTTGCTGCGATGGCCACACAACAGCTGACACGTCCTTATAATAATCTGGTTGCCTTTGCAGCCACAGACGACCTGAAGAACATAATATTCGCCACCAAACGCGCTACCAACAAGTACTCTAATCTTCTCTCTAATAGTAACGTCTCAATGCTGATCGACAACCGCACCAACCGGGATTCGGATTTCCGCAATGCCGTAGCGGTCACCGCCTTGGGGGCGGCGGAAGAGGTCAGAGATAGTCAGATAGATGAACTGCGCAGCCTTTACCTGATCAAGCATCACAACCTTGAGAAATTCGTCCATTCTCCTGATTCAGCGCTTTTCAAAATAAAAGTTAAAAGATACTACGTTGTTCGCAATTTCCAGCAAGTAATGGAACTCAAGGTGGAGGGCTGAGATATATTGTCCACAACGGCCGGTGAGTCGACTTTTGATGCGCGGCTGGCGGATGGGTCGATGTGGATCTAATTGAGGGGAGGAATCCCCTGATTGAAGCACTCAAGGCCGGCCGGCCGGTCAGTAAGATATTGCTGGACAGCAATATCAAAAGACACGGTGCAGTGGAACGGATATTAACCCTGTCAAAGTCCAGAGGTGTGTCTGTTGAATTCGTTGACAGGCAGATTATAGAAAAGCAAAGTTCCACGGGCTCAAGCCAGGGCGTGATCGCCTTCGCCGAAGTAAAAAAATTCGTCGACCTGGGCGAACTGATCGACATCTCGCTGGCAAAACCCGATAAACCTTTGTACCTGTTGCTGGACGGCATCGAGGACCCGCATAATCTGGGCGCTATATTGAGGACCGCCGAGGCCACCGGCGTTCACGGGGTTGTTATTCGTGAGCGGAGGGCCGCAGGCATCACACCGGCCGCCGTCAAAGCCTCGGCAGGGGCGGTGGAGTATGTCGATATATCCAGGGTAGCCAACATCTCACAGGCTGTGGTTACACTTAAGAAAAAGGGCATATGGGTTACGGGCATAGACATGGATGGGCAGACCGACTATCGCTCCGTGGATTTCAAGTTGCCGTCGGCTATAGTAATCGGCGGCGAGGGGCAGGGCCTGTCGGAACTGGTACGCCGCAGGTGTGACTGGGTGGCATCCATTCCCATGAGGGGCAAGATCGTGTCGCTCAACGCATCCGTGGCGGCCGCCGTGGTTATGTATGAAGCTCTCAGGCAAAGAGACGGTTCGCTGCGGCGGTAGGATGCGAATTCAATAGACAAAAAGCTGTACGGATGGACTGAGGATAAATCGTTATCGTAGCTGGTTAAAACGAGAAATCCTGTTCGCGGAAAAGGCGCAGGCAGGTGGCTGCAACAACATCATCGTATAGAACTCCGGCTTTATCTGATATCTCCTGCAGGGCTGCCTCTATGCCAAGGCTGGATCGGTAGGGACGGGGAGATGCCATGGCTTCGACTACATCGGCCACCATCAGGATTCTGGCATCTATGCAAATCTCGTCACCTTTCAGGCCGCGAGGATAGCCCGAGCCGTCCAACCTCTCGTGATGCTGTAATGTAACTTCGGCAATGGGCCAGGGAAACTCCACCGGCTTGAGCATCTCGTAGCTGCCCTGAGCATGAGTCTGGATGATCTGGCGCTCTATAGCAGTCAGCGTGCCCGGCTTGCTGAGAATCTCCATCGGCACGTAGACCTTGCCTATATCGTGGATCTTTGCTGCTATTTCTATGCCTTCCAACTGCTCTTCAGACATCCCCATTTCTCCGGCTATGGCGACGGCCAGTTTTGCTACACGCTCCTGGTGCCCTGAGGTATAAGGATCTCTCATCTCGATTATGCGTGCCATAGCCGCAACTATGCCGCGCACCGTCTTATGAAGCTGTTCCCGGCTGTGCTCAATTTGCTCCCCGGTCTTTCTCAGGTAGCCGATCTCCTCATCCTGCGCTTCCTTTTCTGCGACCTCAGCCTTTTTATGCGTGGCGAGATCGATGAGGGTTGTCGTTAATTGTCCTGTGCCCTGCACCGGGCTCATATATACGACTACGTCTCTGGTAGAGCCGTCCCTGCAGGCGAATTTGAACTCGAAGGTACTGGGGGCGGATTCGGAATCGATCTGGCGTAGCAGGTGATAGCGTTTCAGCCTGGGTTGGTCATCGGCGGCCACAAATTCTATCCAGCTCTTTTTTCCCTCGACTTCCTCTTTTGAATAGCCGAATAGAGCCTCGAAGCCGGTGTTGACTGATGCTATCGTGGTATCCGGATTAATTAATATTGCAGCAGTGGGAGCGACGTCAAACTGCATCGCCGCCTGTTCTTCGCGGTTTGAGGTTGCAGGCTGTGCCTCCTTCGCCGCGCCAGCGGGTGGTTGCTCCGCCTGTACGGCATCCAGCCCGAAGTTGAGGACCAGGCAGGTGGGCACTCCCAGTTCGTTGTCTATCCATAAGACCCGCATGCGGCAGGGCAGTTCAAATCCATCCTTCCGCCGCAGGGTAATATCAATCTCCCCCGGCTGCTTTCTGCTGACGCAGTCCATGACGCCGGCCTGGATATCTTGAGTTTGCAGGTGAGGCATAATACTCTCAAGGCCGTTTCCCAGCAGGTCCTCCTTGTTGCATCCAAGCAGGTGCAGCAGATTTCCTGATGCGTGTGTTATGAGGAAGTCAAGGTCTGTTATGGCAACAGGCTCCAGCGAAAGGTCGACCACCTGACGATAGAGGCGTTCTTCTTCTTTTAAACCTTCCTCAATCCTTTTCTGCTCGGTTATATTCTGGAAGTGGACGATAAAATACGACGGACCTGCCTCGTTATCTCCAATCAGGGATATGCTCATAGCTACCCAAATGATTCGCCCGTCTTTGGCCTGCAGTCGCCGCTGTACCGGTAATTCTGGTTTATCCAGCGACAGGAAAAGCGACATGATATCGCCGCATGAGTCCCGCTCTTGGGCAGGCAGCACGTCATCGTAACGGCTCTCAAGTATCTCCCTTTCTTCGTACCCAACCATATCGCAGAAGGATTTATTGACCTTGAGGAAAATGCCTTCGGTACTGATGATTGTGAGGCCGGTGGAGAGGTCCTCGAATGCCAGCTGGAAGCGTCTTTCGGCCTCACGCCAGGCTTTTTCTACCGAGTGATGTTCCGTTATATCCAGCCAGTGTCCCAGTGTGAGCCAGTTACCGCCGTATTTGAAATAAGTAATCTTTTCGGCGATCCACCGCTTTTTACCTTCGCGGGTGGTGATCTTGAATTCGTGGCTGGTGCCCTCGTCTTCTTCAAAGAAAGAGGCTACGTTTTGCTTTGGCTTCTGGCGGTAGCGTGGGTTAATCAGGCGCTGGTAGTCCTTGCCGGAGAGTTCGTCCTGGCTGTAGCCGGTGATGTGTCGTAACTCGATGTTGGTGTAAATAAACTTGCCATCACGCGTGATATAAATACCTGCAGGAGAGTTCCTGAAAAGCGCGGTACAAAGTTCTGCCGCCGCCTCCGGCAATATTCTCAGGACATCTGTCCTGTCGGAAATCACGTCCATAAAATTGCTCCGGGTTACCTGCATCCGCCCTCCTGT
>JAFGHL010000027.1 GCA_016930155.1 Dehalococcoidia bacterium
TCCTTATAAGTTATTTGTGTTTATTACTTATATTTTGAGGTCTCTCTTACTCTTTTCAACTCCAACCGACAAAACTGTTACTGTATCGATCATGTTGTGGCTTCGTGAAGGTCACAAGCATTCGATTTATACTAATGGTATTAAGATAATACCAATCAAAAGGCATCGCATTTTTGATCGCATTACTGCAAATGAATTATGCAAGCAAGCAGGATTAAAACCTCAGTATTGAACGGTCACAGTTTACTGCACTGCGTTAAAATAATCGAACGCAGGTTCAAACCCGTGCACCGCCGATTTTCCTGGATACTCTTCTGGAGAACAGGCAATCAGTCGAAATCAAGTTATACTGCGCGATCGAGTACTATTCAGGCCCTATTTTATCATTTGTACTGCCGGTGGTATCCAGGATTTATCGATCACCGGCTTCTGTGGCCAGTACAGGCGCAGTGTCAATGAAAAGCCGCCGCCGGCCGGGGCGGGCAGCCAGTTAGGAATCCTGGCAGCGTCAGGTGAATCACGCTGTATATAGATATCAATCGAGCCGTCGGGATTCTTTATCAGAGGCGGGTCACTTAATGAGCCCAGACAGTACCTGTTGATCGGGTTGGACGCAAAGAGGATCTTTTCGTTATACATGGAAAGCGACCAGAAGCCGTTTACCGGTGGTATCTCATCCTTGCTGAAATGAAGTACATATTTGTTATCGCTGGAAAATATTGTCCCGTCGCCGTCGGTTGAAGCCGAGGCATAGAAAGCATCATCAACTAAATTGGCGCCCAGTCCCCGATAAGCTATGGCCGCTCTCAATGTATAGTCCGTCCCGTAATCGCCGGTACCGTAAGGGAGTTGCCATCCGTTCTTAATGTCACCCATTCCTTCAGCAGGGATTCTGTCCAGAGCGGACTGATATCCAGCCTGAATTGCCGATTTAACGCCGTCGTCCAGCCCGGCATAATAAGACGTATAGTCAATTCCAGGCTTAATGCCTATCGTTGCCATTTCAGCCAGTAATGGCGCATCTGCTTCATAGGGAGGGTTTTCAACCATCAACTGGCAGACATAATTGAAATAGCCGGCTGCATTCAGAGCCAGCAACTGGTTGAGGGGGGAGACTTTGGTATTAACATTGGGATCGACCGGGACATCAGTTGGCGGGACATAATTTGTGCCCCAGGCGGAAAGCGGCGTCAGCTTCAATTGATCCTGAAGTTTCCAGACGTTCTCGTAATCTGAAGAGCCGGTACAGGCGATGCGACCGACTATCCAGACCCACCTGGTCGAAGACCTCATTTCCGGAATGCCTTCCGGTAATTTGCCGCTCCAATTAGGGCCGGTGATGGCGTAGTTGCCGGCTATGGTACCGGTGGTGCGTGAGCCTGGCGAGGCAAAAGAATCCGTCCAGTAGTTAAGCATGGGCATCAGGTAGTAGCGGCCATGGGTGTCCGGCAGAGACAGGATAACGGGTTCTTTATCGGTATCAACCCAGGCTGATGAATAAAGCGTATCGGCATTAGGATTTACTACATTAGTAAACGACGCATCTGGAAACGTTTTCTTATTGCCGAACTGGTTGACCGGCGCACCGTTCGCTGTGGTTGAGGGGACTGCCGTCATGACCTGGCGGGTCAGGTCCATTATGACCAGCGGGAATCCGTATACCGTTGCATTGTAGGCGATCTGCTGTGTCTCTTGAGGGCTGACGGTCTGCCGGTCCGGGGTCACCGTGTTGGCACATCCTATAGCTACAATACACACTATAATCAATAAAATATTTAGAATCAGAAACCTATGCGAAATTGTGTTGTTCATTTAACGGCTTACCTCCTCACTATAATAATTGCTAAGCAACACTGCCCTTCGTTATACCCATGCTGTTGATTATATCATTTTGTGATCGTTAACCTGAGCAGCTTTTAAACAGATGTTTGCCATGCGAGTATAATTGAGACACTGCTTAAGAATGCCGCCGTGAGAGTCTGACTATGAAGGTCGCCGTCATCGCTCCACCCTATCCCCTCGAAGAGGCGCCGTCTCCACCTCTGGGTGTTACATATGTCGCTGCCGCCTGTGAGCGGGCAGGTTGCGAGGTCAGGATATTCGATTATATCGTGCGTCGCTACACGAGGGAAAAGCTTGCAGCCGAACTCGACGAATTCGAACCTGATGTGGTGGGCGCCACCTCGGTAACGATGAACTTCAAAGGCGCCGCCGCTATCATGCAGGACGTCAAGCGCCACAACCACGATATCATCACCATGATGGGCGGGCCGCACGTATCCTATGACTGGGTCAATACCCTGAATGATTATCCGGAAATCGATTTAATCGTCGTGGGCGAAGGCGAAGAGACCCTGCGTGGACTCCTGCCTGTAATAAAGGACCGGGCAGCATGGGATTCGGTCAGGGGGATTGCCTTCCGTAAGGAAGGGCAGGCTTATTTCACAGGTGCGCGTGACTTTATCGAGGATCTGGATACACTGCCGATACCGGCCCGCCACCTGCTGCCCATATCCCGTTACCTGGCCCTGGGCTTTCCGGTCAGCATCATCACATCGCGGGGTTGCCCGAACCGGTGCATCTTCTGTCTGGGCCGGCGCATGGTGGGTCACAAGGTCCGCTACCGCACGCCGCAACTTATCGTGAACGAGATCGAGGACATCATCGCCTATGGATTCACGCGTATCAATATTGCGGATGACCTCTTCACCTCCAATAAAGCCCGTGTGGCGGCCTTCTGCGAGGAGCTCAAGCGCCGCGGTATCAGGATCACCTGGAGCGCCTTCGCCCGTGTTAACACGGTGGATTTCGGGGTGCTTGCCGTTATGCGCGATGCGGGCTGCGATACCGTGGTCTTCGGGATCGAGTCAGGCAACGCCGAGATGCTCAAGCGCGTGAAAAAGGGGATCACCCTGGAACAGGCTGTCAAAGCTGTGCGGGCCTGCAAGGAAAGCGGCATAAATACACAGGCATCGTTCATGATCGGGCTACCCGGCGAGAGCCCACAGACCATAGCTGAAACGTGTGCCTTTGCAGATAGTCTTGGCATCGACTGCGGCATTCACCTCCTGGCGCCATTTCCCGGGACCACAGTGAGGGAAGAGCGGGAAAAATACGATATCGAGATACTTACGGACGACTGGGACCTGTACGACGCCAATGTCCCCATCGTGCGCACTTCCCGCGTGAGTGAAACCTATGTCGCCGATTTCATGCAGGCGCATGAAGCCCCGCATCGTGAGCTCTGGGACTACATAGTCGAAAGGTATGAAGCGGGCATATGTACCGATGACGAGTATTTACGCGTGGCCGGCCACAAACGCATGAACCTGGTTTTCAAAATTCTAAGCAACGATCTTATCAAGCGTCACGGCGTTTTTGACAATGGTAATTCCAGCCTGTGGGAGCTGGCTGAACGGATTTCACGGCAGACCGGCGCACAGCCAAAACTCGTTCAAAACACCCTGCAGCAACTCAGCGATGCGGGCTATCTCAAGTTACGGACCGATGCCGCAACCTCACGCTGGTACTGGACCCGCAACAACCGTTCGGATGCGGAGTATTGAACTCCACCCGGCTGCTACGTCTCCTCAGCGGGTAAAATTTATAACCGGGGGTGTTGTTAGACTTCCCGCAGTGGTGCTGGTTATGATATCAACAAGGGTGGTGGCATTGTGAGCGTTGACATTCTCCAGTTTCAGTATTGGCGCCGTTTGCCCGCTTCCCACCTTGTGGAAGGATATCACAGCCAGGGAACCGTTGCCGTTTAAACCGTTGGAATCCACCAGTGCCACCCATATGCGGCCGGAACGAGACAGGCTGAAATCAAGCATGGCATTATCCGCCAGATCGCCCTTTGTCACGCCCTCCGCCTGTACGATAGCGGGGTCATATACCAATTCAAACTCGAGGCTACCCAGGTTGCTGGCGTTGCTGGCATTAATGGGAACCGTCACCTGTCCGGTTGTTGAAGCGGGCTTGCGCGACAGCTTGACGCAGCTGACCAGGGGCATGATGATTACAGCGGCCAGCGCCGCAATTATTAAAGCCCGTAAAACAGTACCTGATTTCATAATCATCACCTTCCTTAACTACGGCTTGGCCTTTTGCATGATCAACCGGGCATCCTCGGGGGTGACCCTCCCATCCTGGTTGATATCGGCCGTCAGGTCCAGCGGGAGCGTCTTGACATACATTTTAAGGGCAATCAGCGCGTCCAGCACACTGAGTTTGCCGTCGCCGTCCGCATCGCCCGGCTGATTTTGCCCGATGGTAAGCAGGCCGTTGACGGGGCTGACGGCCAGTGAGGAGCCGTAATAGCTGGTTGCCAGTATCTCAGACAGCGTTAAAGCGCTTGTGCTGCCCGCGCTGCCCAGAGCCCTGAATTCAACCACGGCCGCGGAGCCGTTGCCGCTGATCGCCTGCGGGGAAGCAAAACCGAAAATGATGGAACCGGACTGGTCGCTGGAAGTGAAGGTAGCCGGCGATAGAAGCGATCCCTTGGATACTTTTACCACCTGTACTACCGCCGGGTCGTAAGACAATGTGAAACCAAGGCTGCCGAGGTTCTGAGCATCCTGGAAATAAATCGGAACCTGTACCGTACCGCCGGTCATAACGGTCCTGGACTCGGCAATGAGCGCAGTGCCTGCAGGTATGGATGTCGTAGTAGTAGTTGTAGTGGTAGTGGCTGTCGATGTGGTAGGGGGAGACACTATTTGAGACGGGTCGAGGCCAGGTTTTACAGGGTTTTCTCCTCCATCCGGGGTTTGAACGTGTAACTGGAGGCATAAACGGGTTTTCGGACCCTGAAAATAATCAACCTTTATTACATGGTTGCCTCCGGTCAGATACGCCTGCTTCGTTTGGGCCACGGATGGGTGTATCCCGTCATTATCTATCAGCAGATTACCATCAATATAGAGTTTGGCACCGTCATCGGACGTCAATTTGAATGAATAATAGCCGTCGGCTGGAATGGAAACGCCGCCGGCATAGGAAATTCCGAACCATTCAAACCTGTCGGTGATCCCCGGGAATCCTTCAGTGAAATCCCTGTCAGGTATATCGAGTTGCTCAGTGTAAATTGTGCCGACGGGGGTCATTTTAGAGAAATCGGGAAGTTGACTGGTTCCCTCCTCTAAATAATAGATATTTCCCTTGAAACCAACGTTGAGAACTTGAGCAGTGCCAAATCCGCTTGATGAAGTAGAAGTTGTTGGTGTTGATGTTGTTGTCTGCGGCACGGCGCCTTTCGGCTGGCCGGTTACCGTTATGTTCCTCCAGCAAGCGATACCCCGGTTACGTGCGCCCGCCATCCAGTCTTTATTGTCTATGTCACCGAGATAAATACAGTCCCAAGCAGGATAAATTTTATCCAGCCAGGACAGCAGATAGTTTTTTTCGCTTCTATGGTTAACGCCAACCGACGGACCGATCTGGTTAAGAGCTGTACCTAATTTTACCCCGTCCGCGTATATGTCATATGTGCCCTGCCCCGGATAAGCGTCCATCCTTATTTTGTACCATCTGTTCACTTCCAGATGGAGGGGAAGACGGCCGGTCTGATGGTGAGAAAGCTGGGTACCCCAGTCTATAATCAGGAAAAGATAGCCGTCGCTATATACGATTATCCAGTGATTGTCTTTCTCACCAACCATATAATCGAATTCCACCGTATAGTCGGAGGTGATATCGTAATCTCTCTTCGTGTACGCCATGGCGCCGCCGGGTTTCATGGAACTGATGCATATTTGATCCTGCCCGAGGCTCACCGTGCTTTGCCCGTTCTGTGAGGGTATCCATTTTGAAGGAGGATAGTTGAACGTCTGGCCTGAAGAAATAATGGCGGTAGATGTAGTAGTTGTAGTAGTAGTAGTGGCAGTGGTAGATGTGGATGGTGTCCCTGTTCCGGAGCTCCCGCTCTCATAGCAGGCTTTAACCTTTGCGTATTCCTCATAGGCTGCCTGGGCTTCCGGCGTATCTCCCTTGCCCTGGGACATCAAGTAGGTCAGCTTGTTGTAGGCGGCGATGTACTCTGCATAGGTGCAA
>JAFGHL010000028.1 GCA_016930155.1 Dehalococcoidia bacterium
AGTGTATAACTTCTCTGTGGGCGTGACCGAGTTGTGGCCGGGTCCGGTTCCTCCTCCCTGTACCACAGCCTCTCCCGCTGCGCCGGTGACGATTACAGTCGTGCCGGCTGTTCTTCCGCCTGATCCGCTTACCATCATCGATACCTTTGTCATGGCCTGGTCCATGGAGAGCATGCCCTTCTATCTTCCGCTCAGCGCCACCGGTTGCTCGGGCAACTACACATGGAGCGCGGCAGGACTGCCGCCGGGCCTCAACCTTGATCCGAACACGGGGGAGATCACCGGAGTTCCGCCGCTCGGCTCCGCCGGCATCTACAACGTGACCGCCACCGTGACCGACAATTTTTATACCTGCGCGGACTGCTGTCCGCCCGCCAGCCGTCCCTTCATACTGGTTATCGATTCCTATGGCGACTACATGGGCGGCATAGATTACGGGTCATATTACGATTTCATCGTTGAAATAGGCCCCGGCCTGACCGCGGGTACTACGCCGGTGCTGATCGACGGCGCAGCCGAGGCCACGCTGGGTGGCAGCCAGTCGGCGTCCTTCACAGGTCACCCGGGGGAGATGTACCTCACCAGCGTTGAACAGTCGGTAGCTGGAGCAGATCCCAATGTGAGGTTCGGCGTAACAGGGCCGCATCAGATACTGGTCAGCGACTCCAACCAAACGGCCCACTTTGATTACGCCGTTGAGGTGTTTATCCAGACGGGCAGCGAGCCGCCCGGCGTGTCCGAGCCGCCCGGCGCCGGATACCATGCTCTGGGGAGCAGCTTCACCAGCAGTGCGGCCAGTCCGGTGACAAGCGCTACCCTGCCGGACGTCAAATACGTTTTCAAGCAGTGGATTCTGCCCGACGGCAGCGCCAGCCCCTGGCGAGACCTGTCCTTCAACGTCAGCGGCGCCGGCAATGTAAAAGCGGTTTATGACACCTATTATCTGCTCACTCTCAAGTCGGATAACCCGCCCGTCGATGAAAGCTCATGGGAGCTCAAGGACAGCACTGCTTCCTATGATCTGGCGCTGCAGCCCATACCCATGAGCGGATTCTGGGGCCTGCTGGGAGGCAGGATGATCGCAGAGAACGGCCGGGGCACGGTGCTCATGAACAGCCCTCAGACCAAGCTGCTCACCTGGGCTTACGATTACACGATACCGATTATCATCCTGGCGGTAATAGTGCTGCTGATCGTCGGCATTGTGTTGCTGATCGTCTTCATGCGCAGGCGCTCCGGCGCCCGCGCAGGCGGAGACGCGAAGGGCGCAACAGCTTGAGCGATATCATGATTTAATAAACAAAGAGAGCCCGTCTTGTACAAGACGGGCTCTCTTGCTGACCGGTAAACCAGCCACAGTTTCAAGCTTTGGCGTATCTCAGTCAAATGGCGGGGGGACAGAGGGCGGTGCCCAGGAAGTACGGCCATACGACAATGCCAACAATTATTTGCCACCAGACGAGCTTCACATACCCGATGGTGAATAACCAGCCGATGAACCAGATAGCGCCGGCTATGCTTGATCCTGAGTGATCCCTCCAGTATTTCGGATTGTCTGACATCATTTTCCTCCTTTTATATTAATTCTCCGGCTATCCAGCCACATAAATTGTCGTTAATGGTCAAGATGTGTTATCACGCGTATGGCGTTATTCTGAATATATCTTGACCACCTCGCGTTCATTATCCACATTTATTTCACTGTTCTCTAAAGAGGTGAGCATCTCCTGAATATCCTCTTCTTTGAGTTTTTTAATATCAAAAGAGAATCCCTTTTCTTTAAAAGCCTTATCTACGTGTTCGGCGGTGTCCGAAGGTATCAGCGTTGCAAACTTGATACCGGCACGGATCAGGCTCAAGGGTACCCGGATATTGACTTTGCTGTGATGGCGCCGGTCCCCCTCCAGGTAGGAAACGCCGGGCTTGGGCTCAACTATAATATGTATGAAGCGGGGAAGATGTCTGGCATCCCGGCCGGTGTTTCCTGATTTGTTCTCTCCTGTATCCTGGGGATTGACAAGCGAAAGCAGCCTTTGCGCTTCGCCGACAGTGATTTTTCCTTCGGCCAGCATCTGTAAAACTCTTTTCTGATTTTCACTCATATTCCTATCCTCCGTTCAATTGACGTCGATGTATATTTTCCGGTTTCGATCTTCTACAGCCACTTCCAATCCCAGCAGCGCATGAATAGTCTCAAAAAAGGCAGGCGCGCCGTACCTTATATACCGCCACCATCCGATGTCCCAGGTTATAAGAACGTACACGAATAGAAACGGCAGCGCCAGCAGTAACAGCGGCAGCACTATGAGCAGCACTACAGGTACAATAATAAAGAGCGGTATGCATATACTGAACCCGTGGCTGTTTTCTACCTCTGAATCAGGCTGGAACCTCATTGTAATCAACATAGGTGGTCGCTTCATTTCGACATCCTCTCTATAGCTTCTTGCGCTGTTATCTCTCCGCGTTCAAGCGCATCCAGGGTCTCCTGCTTTTGTGTTGACGGGATAGTCTCGATCAATTGAAGCTGGCTGGCGATACGGGCCAGGCGGCCTTTGATCGTAGGATAACTCACCCCGTAAATACGCTCCATTTCCTTGATAATGCCCTCAGCCCTGACAAAGGCCATAACAAATACCTGGTCGTCTGCACTCAGCTGAGCCAGCACCGGCAATTCAAAAGAACCTTCAATGGCAATGCCCGTCTCAGGAATACGTACCCGCTCCACTGTAAACGCAGCACCCCGGGTCAGCCTGGTTAAATCCTGCCAATCCGTAGTTTTCAATTATATGGCACCTCCCATGCTTAAAATATTAATATA
>JAFGHL010000007.1 GCA_016930155.1 Dehalococcoidia bacterium
CGCGTAACTCAGACATCGTCATGGATTTGCTGAGGCGGCTCTGCGACGAGCGCAGGCAAACCATCGTCATGGTTACCCACGAGCCTGAACATGAAAAATATACAGACCGCATCATCAGGATCAAGGACGGGCTGGTGGATCGTGGGGATGCTGATTTACGTCACTGCTAAAGGTATAGTCCTGCGGTGATATTTTGCAGTTAAAACAGCCTCTCTTAATTAAGAGAGGCTGTTTATCATTTGATCTTCCATTTTTATGCTAAGCTTTTAGCGAGCTCGCCTTCCAACAGCTTCCTGGGAAGTGCGCCGACTTTGCGGTCTGCCAGCTTGCCGTCTTTAAAGATGAGAAGCGTGGGGATGGCCTGTATCTGGTATTTAATCGCCACATCCTGCTGATCGTCAATATTCAGCTTGCCGAAAGTGATTTTGCCCTTGTAGTCGGCAGCCAGCTCTTCTATGACCGGACCCATCATGCGGCAGGGGCCGCACCACGGCGCCCAGCAGTCCACCACCAGCGAGGGATTATTTTTAACCATTTCATCCATATTGTGGGCGGTTGCTTCCAGCACAAGTCCATTATCTTTGACCATCTTTATTTGTCCTCCGTTAAGAATTGTTTCGATTTCTGTTGAAAATGCTGAAAAAAATTATAAGCAGTGGAAGATAAAGGGAATATGATTTTAGTCACTTACCGGGTGGGGAATGTGTTCCCTTAGCTGGTGTACCTGCCGGAAGATCATCTTCTATTATCACTTGGCATCCTGCAAACCCGAGAGTACTGAACATAGAGAATAGTTGTATATAACAAAGGTTGTATGATACAATAATAATATAATAAAACAATACATTGGAGGGCACAGGATGCTGAAGGACCCGCAATATATTCAGATCAACCAGTCGCTTTTCTCTCTAACCCATGAATATGAAACACGGATGTTGAAAGATGCCAGAGCCAGGGAGGCTGGTCTCAGATTGTCTGATTGCGCCGTGATAATGGTGCTGGGACAAATGGAGCCGCTTACCGCAAGTCAGCTCTCCAGCCGGATGTCCATAAATCCCGGCACCATATCTTTATATGTACAGCGTCTGGTGGAAAAGGGCCTTGTTGTACGTGAAAGAGATAAAAGTAACCGGCGTTTATGGTGGCTGACGCTCACGCAACCGGGACATGATGCGTACAAGGCTATCATCGAGGGTACGGCCCAGTATACAAGGGAATTTTTGTCTACTCTGGACAATGATGACCAGGCGGCGCTGCATGGATTATTGTTGAAAGCCTCTCACGGGATTGGCTTTGACTGGTAGTAAGCCCAGTTTATTCAGAGGAAGGCTATATAATGAAAAGAAAACTCTTACTGATAAACCCGGTTAATCCCTCACGTATCGGCTTAACTGTTAATAGAAGCTCACGCTTCCCGCCGCTGGGGTTGGGAATTGTTGCTTCCCTCACACCTGCTTCATGGGATGTGGAACTGCTGGATGAAACTTGGGAGCAGTTTGAATATCATCAGGCTGACCTGGTCGGCATTACGGCCTTCACGGCTAATGTTTCAAGGGCCTATGAGATAGCACAGGTGTATCGCTCAAACAGAGTTCCTGTAATAATGGGAGGCATCCATGCCTCGATGTGCCCGGATGAAGCCAGTCAATTCGTCGATTGCGTCGTTCAAGGCGAGGCCGAGGCGGTGTGGTTGCAAATAATTGCTGACTTCGAGGCAGGCAGGCTTAAGGCAAGTTATTCCGGCACCTGGGATGACCTTACTGGAGTTCCGCCTCCCAGACATGATTTATTCAATCCGGGCTATATGTTTGCCTCTGTCCAAACTTCTAGAGGCTGTCCCATGGACTGCAGCTTCTGCTCTGTTACCGCCTTTAATGGACGCCGCTATCGGCGGCGTCCTGTGTTAGAGGTGCTGGATGAGATCAGCAATGTTCCGCAAAGAATGGTCTTCTTTGTTGATGACAATATCATTGGCTACGGCGACGGAGCCAGGCATGGAGCGATTGAATTATTCAGGGGCATGGTGGATCGCAAACTGGATAAGTGGTGGTTTTGCCAGGCGTCCATTAATTTTGCCGATGATGAAGAAGTCCTCGCCTGGGCAGCCAGGGCCGGTTGTAAAATGGTCTTTCTGGGATTGGAGTCTGAGGATGAAACCTCTCTGGCGGAAGTGGATAAGCATTTGAATCTAAAAAAGAGGGTCTCGGCTTACAGGGAAGCGTTCCAGCGAATACACCGGGCGGGTATTGCTGTGCTGGGTGCCTTTATCTTCGGCATGGATTGCGATACCCCTGCCAAACTGGAAGCACGGGCCGACTATATGATAAACAGCGATGTAGATGTAATGCAGGTTACCAATCTGACCCCGTTGCCGGGAACGCGCCTTTTTACTAAACTGCATGGAGATAGGCGGCTGATATATACAGATTACCCGGGCGACTGGGCCCGCTATGATATGACGCAGATAGTGCACAAACCGGCAAATATGGGCACTGAGGAGTTTGCAGCAGCTGTTTCAAGGTGTAACAGCAGAATTTACAGCTGGCCGGTCCTGTTGAGAAAGGCATTAATGACCCTGTTATTGACGCGCAGACCCATGGCTGCCATGTTTGCGTTTCAGTCCAATATAAACTACAGAAACGTGGGCGAGGGCCATTTAAAGGAACAGGCGAGAGCTGCTATCTCTTGATATTGCCGGGCAGTATATACAGGTAGGGCTTGCGCAGGATATATCTGTGAAGCCAGCGGTCGAAGCGGCGCAGGGCCAGGAAGACTATCCATATCGTAGCGTCCTCGCTATAATACGCCCTTATCTCCTTTTCGGAGAGGGGTTTGATCAACAGGGAACTGCCTTCGTCGGCAAAAAATCCATTGGCGGCGTCAACCAACACAGGGACCATCTCAGGGTGTTGCTCCTTGTAGAAGTTAGCTATCAGGTCAATGGTCACCAAGCGCGGGTCATAATAGCGCGTCATCACCCCTTCCAGGAACAGCCAGCGGATCAGCCATAACATAAATGAGGGAGCGCTGCGCATAAACAATTCCGGGTCGAGCTGTTCAACCCCGCCCTTTTTCATTAACGGCGTGCTGGTATCAAAGTAGAGCAGCCTGGCCTCGTTGCTTATCTGTGGGTTGGCGGGGTCGAAGTCCTCAATAGCCCAGTTGGAGATCTGCCCGTCTATTCCCAGAGCATCCCCCGGGTGGGCCGCATTGTAGGACCAGACCTTGTATAACTCACGCAACACGAGCATGAAAAGTGTACGAATACTATCGGTGTTCATGAGTGATATGGCACGGTTGCAGATGGAGGACGACGGCAGTTTTTGTTGCAGGTCGAAGGCTATGATCCTGCCATCGCCGGTGGTGAACCACGCGAAATCATATTCGGGTAAACTGATACCCGTCTTTTTCTTCAAAGTTTCATTATAATTACGATAGATTTGCTCGTAGCGGGTCACTTCGGCTTCTGTCCTGAAAATGGGCAGTCTTTTACAAGCCAGGTTCATGGCTGACTCAGCCTGTATCTCAAAGATAGTGCTTATCTCCCCATAGCCTAGCACAATGGCCGGTATCCTGCTCTGCTCCGGGCGGGCGGGGTCCAGCCCCTTTTCGAACTTCTTTAACAGACCAACGTCAATCTGCACAACTTCTTCCTGCCAATTATATTTAAAGCCCCAGGAAATCCGCAGTGTCCTTCAAAGCCCCATCTACCCGTTCAATTATCTCACGAGCTGTGTTGCTATCGATGATCAGCGGCGGCAATAGCTGGCATACCCGCCTGTCGTTATTGGCATAAATGGCCAGGATGCCGTGATCGTAACAGGCCTTGGTCATGATGGGGCCGCAGCCGTCGTTTGCCATCTCGATCCCCATCATCAGCCCTAGCTGCCTCAGACCTGTTAAAATACGGGGATGTTTCTTTTTCAGCTCTTCAAATCCATCCCTAAATATGCTGGCCAGTTCGTTGACATGCTGCAGGAACTGCGGTCGGGATGACTCCTCGAGCACCGCCGTAGCCACCGGGCAGCCAACCTCCGCACCGCCGAAAGTGGAGATGTGTATGAACGGGTTTTTATGGAAAAAGCTCTCGAGCTCTTGCTTGAAACATGTTGCGCTCATAGGATAGATGCCGCCCGATAACCCTTTGCCAATGACGATGATATCAGGGACGACACCGAAGTGTTCAATTCCCCACAGTTTTCCTGTCCGTCCCAAGCCGGTCTGGACCTCATCAATGATAAGCAGGGAGCCGCTCTCATCGCATAACTGTCTGGCATGAGCAAAGAAATCAGCCTGTGGTATGGGCATGCCGAGCGTAGCGGGTATAGTTTCGAAGATAACAGCCGCCGTTTCCCGGTCAACTGCCTGTCTGAGAGCTGAAGGATCGTTAAAAGGGACTTGTGTAAAGCCCGGCAGGTTGGGTCCGAACGGAGTCCGATACTGCTCATCCCCGGTGGCCAGGGCGAAGCCGGTATGACCATGGTATCCACCCACAGCCGATATGATTTTGTATCTGCCTGTGTACCCACGCGCCAGCTTTATGGACAGGTCGATTGCTTCCCCTCCCCCGACGCCAAACACAGTACAGGAGATGTCTCCGGGCATCAGCCCGGCCAGACGCTCGGCCAGTAATGCGCGCTGCTCGCTGATCAGGTGGTGGTTGCCGATATCCATCTCTTGCAGGGTTTCCTGCAGAGTTTTGATCACCAGGGGATTGCAATGTCCAAGATTGAAGACGCCGCCATTACAGTGGCAGTTGATCAGCTTTTTCCCGCCAGTAGCATCCCACACGTAGGGCCCTTCACGCCGTCCGAAAATGAATTCCATGTCATAGGATTTAAATGTCTCTGCCTTGCCCGATGAGACATGTTTGGCAAAACGCCGCACAATGTTCTCTTTGCTGTCCTTCCCAATAAATTTCATTCCTCCCCCTTGTGCTTTTTATGCGTTATCAGCTCATGATAACTCAGGGCTCAATTAACAGGCGATGCTTGGCGTCGGCTTCGACCTGCTCTCTGGTCCATAGCATGGGATGATACTTGACCTCCAGCCATGGTTTGATCATGCTGCTGTACCATTTGCTGGCCGGGTTGCCGCTCTGGCCGGTGGAGTTCATGCAGATGCTCCTGGAGAGGTCGCCCATATCGATTATCATGCGCATGGATGGGAGGCTATCCACGCTGAAGTTGTCTTTATCAGCCAACCACTTGGTGGAGTTCGGGGTTTCCGCCGTCCCGCCCACCGGGTAAGGCCCGCGGTTAATCAGCGATTCAACCGGGCCAATCCCGCTGGATCCCAGGGGATTGCTGACGAAAGTGGCTGTATGCAGCTGGCCCCACTGCCACTTCTCGCGGTCGTAGCCCAGGGTCTTGCCGGTGGCAGCGAAGCCCTCGATAAAGGACTGTTCCAAGATATCATCTCGGGTCTCAATTTTACCCTTGGTGGTGGGGTCATCCCACCATGGGTCGTCCGGCTTCTCCAACAGTAGTTTAATGACCCACATGTCACGGCTACCGCCTTTAGCCTGCGCAGTATCTCCCAGCTTGTTCTGAAAGGTATTTTTCACCAGCCTCATCCAGAACTCGGAGTATAGCGCTGCCTGAGGGCAATCTGCATCAAATGTATAATCCCAGTTTACCAGCCAGTCGACCGCTCTGGTAAGTTCCTTATTGCTGAACTTGATATTGGCTAGGTAGGGCAGCACCTCTCCTACGCTCAATAGTTTATTATCTCCTTGCATCTGCTGGAAAGTCTCTATGCTGTGGGGTGCAAGCTCTTCCATAAGTTGATTAAGGCGCTGGGCGCGGTAACCAAGATTCCACTCGTAGCCCAAGTTATAGCTGAGATCGGCTCCCAGAGCAATTTTTAGAAAATCATTGTACTCCGGCGGGACTACCGCCTGGTTGGCAGTGATGATGTATCCGCGTGAAGGGTTGTAGGTTCTCGGCAGCAGGTCGTACGGTATGTAGCCTTTCCACTCGTGTTCATCCGTCCAGCCGGGCATGGGCAACAGCCCGTTATCCCCCTTAGCCCGGATGGGTACCTTGCCCGGCATCTGGTAGCCGATGTTGCCGTATCTGTCGGCGTAAATAATATTCTGTGAAGGGCTTTCCCAGTACTGGAGGGCACTGCGGAATTGCTCCCAGTTACGGGCTTTATTAAGTCCCTGGATAGCCAGTGCCAGCGTACCGGGTTCTAGCGCCGTCCACCGTAAAGCCAGAGGATCTTTATTGTTGGACCCGAGGAACTGGCCTGTCACCGCGTCGATCTTGTTATCGTTTATGATGGGCCCCAGGTGTGTTTCCCTGACCTTGATCGCTATTGGGCTTGATCCGTCCCCAAACCTGATTATCTCCTGCCGGACAGTCATGTCCTTCCACTCTCCATTCCACTGATACTGGAGCGGATTGTCAGGATTGACCTTGATCTGGTAATGGTCGTGCACATCAGGGTAAACGTTGGTTACTCCCCAGGCTATGTGGCTGTTATGCCCTATGATCACGCCCGGAGCCGAAGAAAAGGAAAATCCGGCAACGTCAAAAGGTTGCCCGCTGCCATCGTCGGCCGAGTGCAGGCTGATCTCATACCAGATGGAAGGCATCTGTATGCTGAGATGAGGGTCGTCAGCCAGCAGCGGCATCCCGGTCTCCGTCATACTGCCGGCGACAACCCAGTTGTTGCTTCCCTTGCCTGCCGGGTCTCCCATCAGCCATGATAGGTCGGGCTTGCTGTCCAAGAAGCTCTGACCGCTTCCGGTTGGCTCAGCAGTGGAGTTGCCGGTATTGCTCAGCGGACTGGTCCAGCCTGCTGCCTTCATCACCTTCAGATCTTCCTCCTGCATGACGGTGGGTTTGCTATCGTAGCCGTAGGTGGGTGTCTGCCAGGCGTCAGCCATCTGCTCCCCCAGCAGGGAATACAGCTTGGAGCGAACCAGTTCCTCGTCATTGCTGTAGCCAAGGTCCCAAGACATCAATTTGCCGAAAGCCAGCGTATCAACTGCATTCCAGGGTTCGATATTGAACTTTACTCCTGTCAGTCCTAGTATGCTATAGTTGACGGAAAGCTGTTCGGGGGTTCTATCAGAGATATAGGCATTGACGCCCTCTGCAAAGGAATCCAGAGCGAAGCGTTGCTCCTGGGTGTAGTTGTTATACTCCTGCTCGGCCACTTTGTACCAGCCCATGCTCCGCAGGTAAATGTCGCTGGAAATAAGTTGGGCTTTTTTCCCGGTAAGCTCTTCAATCCTGCCGGCGCAGGTATGGCGGAAAAATTCCATCTGCCACCAGCGGTCCTGAGCCTGCACGTAACCCTGTGCAAAATAAAGGTCATGCATATTATCCGCGTAAATATGGGGCACGCTATGCGAGTCGCGGATGATTTCGACTTTTGCCCACAGCCCCTGTTCGTTAAGCTGCCCGTCCAGTTGCGGCAGTGCGGCATTATTAACACTGTTAAGGTAGGCCAGGCTCCCTCCAGCCAGCATTACGATCAATGCTAGTACTATGATCAGCCCAATAAGCCCCTTTTTAATAGTCTTTTTTCTTTTTTTAGGAGCGGCTTTTTTAACGGTTCTTTCTTCGCTGCTTTTTTTCTTCTCCACGGTCACCTCCATCCGTATGTATTATTCGCAATACCGTATTGGGTTTGATCTGAAGGACGCGCAGGCAATATTACTATGATAAGTTGTTGCAGTCAATGCATTGCTAGCCCGGATGGTGTAATATCATCTATCATAGCAGGCTGTATATTATTTAAACCGGGGGAGGTGCGATGTACGTATTATCTGATTACTGCAGAGTCGGGCAGGAACTATATGAGAGGCTGCATCTGCCGACATATCCTGTTGCCATTAAGTATATCAAAGGGGTCGGGGAAATACCGGAAGGGGTGAAAAGGCCGTCTAAAATGGGTCAAAAATGGAGCCCGTGCCAGGCTTTTACGTACGCACGCAGGTGGGGCTGGACCGCTGCTCTTACTATCGATGATTCTTTCTGCACAACTATAGCAGCATTGCACGGGTGGGTGGATCTACCGGACGAGGTCATCTTGCAGAGCCAACTTTTCCAGGCACTGCACAGAAATGAGGAAGCGGAAAAAAAGCGCCTGCAGCACGATCGCGACAGCATTGGCAAGGAGAACCTGCTCAGGCTGAAGCAGTACCGGGGAATGATCACTGCACCGGCGCATAAAATGCCCGTAATGCCGGATTCAGTACTGGTCTTCGGCAACGCTGAGCACATTACCCATATCATACAGGCACTGACCTATGACGGAGAGAATTATCCGGTATCATCCTTTGAAGGACTGGGGGAAACCTGCTATAAAGGGGGTCTGGTGCCGTTTATCACAGGCGTACCCCAGGTGGTTATCCCGGGCATGGGAGACCGCTCTTTCTCTGGCGTTTATGACTACGAGGTAGCCATTGGAATGCCGGCCCGGCTGCTGCCCGTGACCGTAGATAACCTGTTTAAATCGGGGGGTAAGCTTAATATGGGCAATCCCATCAAGACCCTGCTGCCTATGGGGATAACCGAAAACATCACCCCGGGCTTTAAGTATATGCGAGGCAAAATCGATGAGCACCGAGCATGACAGGATGAATGCCTTCATAGATAGCCAGCCGACGAAGACCGTTGAAACCAGATATGGACCGATAACCGGCTATGTTATTGAGGGAGTCGCCCATTTTAAAGGCATTCCCTACGCTGCTCCGCCAGTAGGCGGACTCCGCTGGAAGCCCCCTGCTCCACCCTCTCCGTGGAAAGAACCCTTTAAAGCTATTAAGTTTTCCAGTATCTGTCCACAGGATACTACGCTGTTCCCTGCTTTTGAGCAGATGGGGGAGGACTGTCTGTCGCTAAATATATGGGCGCCGGAGAAAACAGAAACTGGTTTATATCCTGTCATGGTCTGGCTGCATGGGGGAGGCTTCAGTTCTGGCACCGGGTCCATGCCTCTATACGATGGCACTTATTTTGCTTCCATTGGCATAGTCGTCGTTACTATCAATTATAGGTTGAATGTGCTGGGGTTCCTGGCGCATCCCGGACTGACAGCCGAATCGCCGGATCACAGCTCCGGCAACTATGGACTGCTGGACCAAATATTTGCATTGCAGTGGGTACAGGACAATATCAGCCTCTTCGGCGGCGATCCCGGCAAAGTGACCATTTTCGGCGAATCAGCTGGCGGCGCCAGCGTGGTAGCCCTGATGTCGTCACCGCTGACCGGGGGTTTGTTCCACCGGGCCATAGCCCAGAGCTGCGGCAACGCCCCAATGAATTTACGGAGATTAACTGAAAAAAACGGCAGTCTGTATAGTGCCGAGTCCCTGGGTGTGAGATTTGCGCGAGCCCTCGGGCTTGATGGTGGCAAGGGAGAGATCGACAAAATGCGCTCCCTGGCGGCGGAAAACCTGGTAAAGGTCTGGTATAAGACCATTCAAGAAGACCCCGCCAGTTCAGGTTTTACGGGAAGCTGGCAGACCAACCACCTGATTATAGATGGATATGTGCTGGGCGGCTCTCCGGGAGTAACTTTCCGAAGAGGCAAACAGCATAAAGTTCCCTTTATGACCGGGACGACCGTTGATGAAGGAACTATGTTCCAGTTGTTCCTGTTTGCCGGTCCTCCTGACCTGGGCCGCTATCAGAGGTTTATCGGGAAAGCCTTCCCCGGCACTTCAGGCAAAGTGCTTGAATATTTCCGCGCAGCTAATGATGAGGCAGCGGGGAGGGCCGCCTGTAGCATATTCGACAGCGGATTTTTCTGCGGCGCACGCAGGTTGGCCAGGAACATGTCTGCTGTGGAACACCATACCTACCGCTACCTCTTCGCCATGCCTCCCAAGTTTTTCCTCTACCAGATTCCGGGCGTACTTGACTGGAAAGAGCGTTTTGGATGCTTCCATGGGGCTGAAATACCCTACGTTTTCCATTTTATGGCCCTTCCCGGATTGGAGGATGAGGACAGGGCACTGGCAGACCGCATGGCGCGGTACTGGGTGCGTTTTGCCACGACGGGTGATCCCAATGGTAATGACGACCCTTGCTGGCCTGTATATTCCCGTCAGGATGAGCAATATCTGGTCCTGACCAACCCCGTAGAGACCGGTTATGGATACAGGGATGCAGAGTGCGATTTCGCCGAAGAGATTGAGGAGGCGGAATTATAAATACAGAAAAAGGTAATTAAGATTGTCAGGAAAAGGGCGCCTGGGTGGAAGTCGAAACGTGGTTATGCCTTAGCCCTGGAGTGCTTGAATGCAACGGAGGCAGCCACAGTGTCAATAAGCTTCATAATGACTCCGCCGAATACATTGCCTGACAGGTTAACATCCTGTGAACTTATGACAGTGACCGTAATAAGGCTGCTATCTTTAGCAGTTTTACCTTCCACCGGTAATTTCCTACTGTTCAAATCAAACAGTAGGATTCGATCATAGCATGAATGGACGTGTTATAAGAAATACTTGAAATATCAGTGTTTAGCATTCATTAATGGAATAAACTGGCCGCCTGAAAAACAAGGATTGCCAGGCCAAATGATATGACAAGCTGAAGGATAATGGAAAAGATTGGCCATCGCCAGCCTCCTGTTTCCTGACGTATGACGGAGATGGTGGCTACACAGGGTATGAAAAGCACCTGTATTACCAGGAAAGCCATAGCAGCGGCTGGGGTCAGCATAGTCTGAAGTTGCTGGGTGAGATCAGCTCCATTGCCGCTCAGCATAACTCCCAGGGTGGCTATGGTATTCTCCTTGGCCACGAAGCTGGAAAGCAGCGCTACCATCATCTGCCAGTTCAGCCCCATCAGACTGCCCAGAGGCTCAAACAGTTTCCCGATGCCTGCCAGCACGCTGCTGTTGATGTCACCGGTGGGGATCACTGAAAGCAGCCATACGATAATAGAAACGGCTAGTATGACAGTGCCGGCGCGCTTGAGGAAGGCCAGTATATTTTGCCAGGTAACCAAACCTATCAGCTTCAAATCAGGCACATGGTAGAGGGGGAGTTCCATGATCAGGGCGCTGCTTTCACCACGTATAACAAACCGGTTGAGTATCACTCCTATAATCAGCAGGACCAGCAGGCTGAAAAGGATTAGACCGATAGAGATAAGGACTGCTGCTGTCCCGAAAAATGCTGCTGCGATGATGGCCACTACTGCCATCCTGCCCGTGCAAGGGACCAGGGGAGCCACCAGTATAGTCAGCAGCCGGGCCCGCGGCGAGTCAATAATACGCGTGCCAAGCACGGCTGGCACATTGCATCCGAACCCCAGCACCAGCGGCAGACAGGACTTGCCATGCAGTCCCAGCGCGTGCATGAACCTGTCGGTGACGAATGCTGCCCTGGCCGTATAGCCAGTGTCCTCCATAGCAGCCCAGGCTGCAAAGAAAAAGAAGAGGATAGGCACAAAGGTGACTACCATGCCGGCCCCGCTGATAACGCCGTCAGCCAGAAAACCCTGTACCCAGGCAGGCAAGAATGTCATATCGCTATAGATGAACTTGTGTGCTCCGTCAACCAGAGTAACGTTAAGAAATTCCTGTATGGGCACACCTACGCTGAATACCAGCCAGAACAAGGCCCCGAGCACTGCTATTAGTATCAGCAGTCCCCAAAAGGGATGCGTGGCGGCCCGGTCGATCCTTTCCGTTAATGTGACCTGTCCAGCACGCGGTTTTTCATATACCACTGACATCATTGTCTCTATCCATTCAAAACGCAGTGTGGCTATGGTAACAGCCGCTGTTTCGTTATCCCTCAAGTAAGCTTCAAGGGTGGACCACCTTTCCTTGGACATACGTCCCCTGATCAGCTTGTGGATCTGCTCGTCTCCCTCAAGCAGCTTCATAGCAGTCCAGTGTCTGGGATAGGGTTCGGTGATGCTGTCATCCAATAACCTTTCCACGTGATCTATAGTCTGTTTTATTTCCTTGCCGTATTCTATGTGCTTAACATCGCGTCGGCCTTCGGTCTGGCTGCATTCATGTTCGATCTGATTTACCAGCTCATGCATGCCCCGGTTCGCACGTGCTACCAGCGGTATAACCGGGATGTTGAGTGCGGCTGCCATGGCCTCGGTATGGATCTTCATGCCGTGCTGCTCAGCAACATCCAGCATATTCAGGGCGATTATCAGGCAGGGGGCCAGCTCAATCAGTTCAGCTACCAAGTATAGGTTTCGCTCCAGGCTGGCTGCATTGAGCACAGCTACCACCACGTCCGGGCTCTCGTTGACCAGGTAATCCCTGGCTATTTGCTCCTCGGCCGAGTTGGCCGTCAGGCTGTAAGTTCCTGGCAGGTCGGTGACATTCATCGTAAGGTTGCCCCGCCGGAAGACGCCCGTTTTATGTTCAACGGTTTTACCCGGCCAGTTTCCAACGTGCTGGGAAAGGCCGGTCAGCATGTTGAAAACCGTGCTCTTTCCCACGTTGGGCGCGCCAGCGAGCGCCACCGTGATCGTTCTTTCTTCTGTCGTATTCAGCATTCAGTTGTCTTGGGAACCACAGATATCTTTTCGGCTAATCCTCGACCGATTGCCACATCGGTATTGTGCAGTCTAACCAGCACTGGGCCTCTATTGTAGTTCTCTACCATCTTTATCAAGCTGCCCGGGGTGAAGCCCATAGACAGGCAGCGGCCCATGGATGCGCGTCCGCCGGCACAGGTTTTGATCACTGCTGTTTCACCGGAAGGCAGCATAACTAGGGGAATTTCTGTTTTTTCTTCAGATGGGGCTGGTGTCGGCGCCTTATCGGCTAGCAGTACCGATGCGATGTCTTCCTCCATAAGGACACTTTCCCCTGCATACACAATCTCCAGCGAACCGTCTCTATGCCGTTTCGAGATATTTACCGTTGCGCCTGGTCGCAGCCCCAGCTTTTCGATTTTTCGTAGCAGCAGGGGATTCTCATCTGCTATTTTCACGATACGCACCTGCTGTCCTGGACGGAATCCCGCTATAGGCCTATCTTTTTCCAGCCTGATCTTGCCGCTGGCATCAGGGATGGAGTGTCCGTGAGGGCAGGTCTCCACATCTCCCAGCAGTTCCGATAGTCCTTTCTCAATATCGGGGGAAGTGGCATGTTCTAGCCGGCAGGCTTCCTCATGCACCTTGTCCCATTGCATACCGAGCACGTCCGTAAGGAACCTTTCCCACAGGCGGTGACGCCTGATGACGGCCAGCGCTCTCTCCTCCCCCGTCTTGGTAAGGGTTGCTCCTTTGTTGGCCCGGTAATCGACTAGTCCTCTGCTGACCAGAGTCCTCAGCATGTCGGTGACAGCGGGCTGTGATACGCCGAGGTCGGATGCCAGCGCAGATGTAGTGACCGGCCTTTCCTTGACCTGTCTTTTATACAGGGCTTCCAGATATTCCTCTGTCCGTTCTGTTTCCATTTAGCCCTCCAATAATTAAGCCAGCTTAATTAAGGTGACTTAATTATCGCACAACGGAAGATAATAGACAAAGGTAGTATAAGGCAAGCTGCTAAAAAGCGAAGTTGACAGATAAAGGTTTAGTAACTAAAATAATAAGTAACTAAAATAATAAACGGCATCAAGTTATAAATGATAAAGCATGCGTTAAGTCATGCTGAAGTAAAGGGAAAGAAACTGATGTATCAATCGAGAGATGAACTGCTGAAAGAACTGATAGACAGGCTGCACGTCGTTATGCGGGGCATACATACGTTCCACAGGTTCCGCTTGGCAGGGTTTATCATGAGACCTCCGCAGGTACATATTCTTTTCTATATATCTGGAAAGCCGCAAGGCGTTTCTGTTAAGGATCTGGCGGGGACGCTCGGTGTAACGCCGGGCGCTGTAAGCCAGTTTGTTGACGCGCTGGTGGAAAAGGGCCTTTTAAATCGCGAAGAGGATCCGGATGACAGGCGGCTGCTACGCATTAAACTGACAGAATTTGCCGCAGGTAAGTTCAGGGAATTCCGCAAGGACTATTTCGCCACGGTCAGCCGTGTCTTCGATTTGCTGAGCGATGAGGAATTGCAGCAGTTGACGGAGCTTTTAATGAAAGCCAATGTGCTTTCCGATTCAAAGGAGACTAACAGATGAATTCTTATGGGCAGGACGGGAACATAATTGCTGTTTCAGGTTTGACTAAAAAATTCAGGGATTTTACGGCCGTTGATAATATCTCGTTCATAGTTAAAAAAGGAGAGATATTCGGCTTTCTGGGTCCCAACGGCGCCGGCAAGTCGACGACTATAAAAATGCTTACTACTTTGCTAAACCCCACGGAAGGAAAAATCATGATAAACGGGCATGACCCTGCTAAAAATAAGGATGCTGTAAGGAAATCTTTCGGCATTGTTTTTCAGGATGCCAGCCTTGATAGCAATCTGACTGCACTTGAGAATATGCAGTATCATGCAGTTTTATACAAGGTTCCCGGAGGAACAAGGAGCAAGCGAATAGAAGAGCTGCTGAAGTTTGTAGAGCTATGGGATCGGAAAAATGACATGGTTATGACTTTCTCTGGGGGTATGAGGCGCAGGCTTGAAGTAGCGCGGGGTCTGCTTCATCATCCCAGGATCATGTTCTTGGATGAGCCGACGTTGGGACTAGACCCGCAGACCAGGAACCATATCTGGAGCTATTTACAGGACATCTGCAAGAACGAAAATATGACGGTCTTCTTCACCAC
>JAFGHL010000029.1 GCA_016930155.1 Dehalococcoidia bacterium
GCTATCTTTTCGCCCGAAAGGAGCGCTTTATAGACGCGGTTGACAGCCTGATGCATGTCGGGAAGGCTTAAAGGATCTACACAAAGGCGTTTATCGGCCTTAAGAAAAATATCTGCGTCAGCAGCACCGGTTATCCCGCGGTTGTACAACAGCTTGGCTACAAGCTCATGTACTCCCTTGTGGTCCAGGGGCTTGTCAGGTTCGGGTAGCAGTTTCCAATGAGTATGTGCCAAAATGAAACTTCACTTTCTAAGGTTGTTTTATACCATAAAACAGCAAGTGATGTAAATATATGCTCTGCTCTGTGAATTCAGTTCTGCTCCTGGTAGCCTTCAGCCCTGATCATCCAATTGTAGGTAGGATAGTATCCCGGCACGATGCTGCCGCCTTCGGATATCCATGATTGTGGGTCCAATGAGTTTTCATAGCCGATGCAAAGCTGGTAGTACCATGTGTGCACGACGTAGCGGTGCCATATATCACGGTCCCATCCGCCCACGGCATTGAGTCTGGGCAGGTTACGAGGTTGGACCTCAATGTAAAAATCACCGCTAACATAAGTATCCGACACCGGTACGGTTACTGTGGAAGGGATATGAGAAAACAGGTTTTTGCTGTAATTTCCTGAGTAAAGCTTATTCCTGCGGTCATCGTATATATTGACTGTGAAATACTCTCTGACAGGATCGGCCATTGCAATATCTTCCCCGTACACCCACATGGTTTGACCTATTATGGGGTCGAGGTTGAAGTCGATAGTGCTGTCCTTGATAAAGGCGGCTATGTTGACGCCAGTCAGGGTGAACCCGCCCGGCGGTGACGAGAGCTTGATCATGAGGCCAGTGTCCCTTACAGACATGTGTGCCTGCAGCGAAACGCTTTCTGCCGCCGGGTTGCAGCCGTCCATCTGTCCGTTATCGATTTTGACCGTGACTGGTATGCGGCTCTCAATGGCAGTAATGTCCACGGTCTGCTGCCCGATGCCGATAAGGTGATGACCTGCCGTTTGCACAGAGGCCTGGAAATAGGCTTCAGCCTGCTGGTCGGGGCTGACTGTAACGGATTGTGAATCAGCCACTGAGCCGTCGATATAGAGGTTGGCCGTGTAAGTTCCTTCCGCTGTACCGGTGTTATTTATTTGCATTGTTACGGTAAAAGACTGGCCGGAGGTCACCGTCTGCGGGGTGATCTGCAGCGGGCCGAAAGTAAATTGTGCGCTGTCTGTTAGGGAGTAACTGGCCTGCTCCTGTATTTCCTCGACCGGTGCTGTTACAGCGAAGCATCCCCCCATCAGCAGAGATGCCGTGATAGAAATGGCTACCGCCAGCGGCAGGGTCTTCAATAACACTGTCTTCATAATTCTCCACGATCGTTGGTAAAAACCGGTATAAGGCGATTATATAACGCAGCAAACCGTTTTCCAAGCGAATTTGGTTTTACCGTGGAAAAATGTATAATCCATGCAATTTAATATCTGGAGGGACAAAATATGCCGTTTGCTGACGCGGCTGGTGTAAAAATATATTATGAAGCCCTGGGCGCAGGCGACCCGATTATCATGCTGCAGGGTTTCGGGCAGTATTCCCTGCAGTGGGGCGGATTGCCCGACGAGCTGGTCAAGCTGCAATATCAGGTCATTTTAATCGATAACCGCGGCACGGGCAGGAGCGATAAGCCGGATGCTCCCATAACGGTGGCCGGCATGGCCGACGATGTCTGTACAGTAATGGATGCCCTCTCGCTCAGGCAGGCCAGCCTTTTCGGTGTCTCCATGGGCGGCATGATCGCCCAGGAGTTTGCCATTAATCATACCGACAGGCTGAACAATCTGATGCTGGGCTGTACCACGCCGGGCGGGTCTAACTCCGTAGCCCCCACGCCGGTGGGAGCTAGGGTGCTCTTCGACTTCGATTATATGAAGAATATGACGCCCGAGCAGCGTTCTCGCGAGGTCTTCAATTTGTTTTGCTCGGAAGATTTCATACAGGAGAACCCTGACGCTCTGAAGAATTACCATGAAGCTACCATCAAATATCCCACCCCGCTCTTTACATTCGCCAGGCAGGCTGATGCAGTATTCAAATTCGACACCTGGGACAGGCTGGCGGAGATTAAGTCTCCCACCATGATCATCTGCGGGACGTCCGACCACATAGTGCCGTTCAAGAACAGCGAACTGCTGAAACAGATGATAGCTAACTCAGAGTTGATCCTATTGCAGGATAAGCGGCACGGGTTCTATATCGAGGCTATGGATTCCACCAGGATCTTTATCAACGGCTTCATGAAACGCCACGGGAAAAGATAGTCTAAATAATAATCCCCGGTTAGATAATTAAAGTTGAAATAATCAGGAGCCAGTAATATGCCCCCGGCCTTATGGGCATAGTCTTGCCCCATGCTTAAAACGCCTTAATCTTTTCCAGCTTGAGAGGTGGGTAGACCTGCTCCATCTTAGGCGGCATGGGGTTATATACCCAGTTAACGTCGATCTCACCACAATCGAATCCGCTGATGTTATGTATGCCCTTGAAAACGCCGCGCAGCAACACTGTCTGCATCTCGAAGGACATGCAGAACAGGGCTGCTGTGGCCCCTGCGGGCACATCCAGAAGATCTTCCCTGTATACCGATGAGGAGAAGATCACCCTGTCCATACCGGCCGACTGCGCCTGTATGACCGGAATGATAACAGGGTAGCCGTCAGTGCCGACATAGGAAAGGAACTTGAGGTTATCCAGCTTGTCCAGCATCTTGCGGGTAAAAACGTTCAGCACGTCCTTGCCGCCTTTTCCCGCCAGCGTTTTGGCCACCATCGTTTTGATGGCCGCCTGGATAACGTTGCTCATCGGCAGCGGTGATCTGCCGGACTGCTCGACCAGGTCCATGTAATATACGGTATGGATGCCGAAATAGGCGTTATAGCGGAACATTGGCGTTTCGTTGAGAATATCGAACTCATTCCCGCTGCGCTCTGCGTGTGTAAAGGTGGCCTTGCCGCGCCATACGTCCTTGTCCAACGTCATAATCAGGAAGCCCGCCTTCGGGTTTTTACGAATATTTATCTTGCTGCGCCCCTCGGAGAACTGTCCCCAAAAAAGTTGGGTGGGCCCGCTGGCCTGCAGCGTGGAGATCAGTGTCAGGTGGGGCAATCCTTCCTCCGTAACGGTGGCCAGCATGCCGATCTTCATCTCGGGTTTGAAGCTCTCGATATCCTGCCCTGTAAATGCCTGCATCTTCTGCTGATGTACCGTCATTTATAGCCCTCCTGTATCTTCAGTTTTCCACCCTGGTGGCTCCCGTTGCGAATATGATTTCCGGGTTCGGACCTGACTGCCGCGCTATCTGCTCCAGGTCCAGAAGCTCCTCTTTGCGCAGAAGCTGGGTGGTGGCGTATTGCCACTCCAATCCCAGCCTCCTGTATTTATCGCGGCACAGATTGTTGAAGGCGCACAGCTCCCAGCGCTGCATGACGACTTCCATGTTCTCGTGTATAAAGCTTCCTATGCGCTCTATGGTCTCCCTGTTGGCCGTGGCGCCTGGTATGAGGGGGGTGCGTATCCATAACTCCGGTCTGTCCTCGTGGGCTTTTATATAGTCCCTGACCAGCAACAGGTTGTCTAGGATACGGCGGTTACCCCGACCGGTGAACTCCCTGTGCAGGTTCGGGTCTATCTCTTTGAGGTCAAAGAGAATCAAGTCCAGATAGGGCAACGTCCTTTCCAGCGCCGAGGGGGAACACATGCCGCAGGTATCCAGGGCGGTGCTGACTCCCTCCTCCTTCAGCCTTTGCAGAAGTCTGGCTGAGAACTCTGGCTGGGCCAGGGGTTCGCCGCCTGAGAGAGTTACGCCACCCCCCGATTTATCGTAGTAGACTTTGTCCTTGAGCAGCTCTTCCAGCAGCTCTGCCAGCCCAATCTCTTTTCCCAGCACCTCCTGTGCTCCGGCCGGGCACTCCGCCGCGCACCTGCCGCAGGCCTCGCAGAGGGAACGGTCCCTCTCCAGCCCGTTCTCCGTCTTCTTCAGGCTGCCTTTGGGGCAGGTCTTTATGCAGATGCCGCAGCCGATGCAGCGTGTCTCCATCCAGTGTACCTGCGGCTTGAAGGAGATACTCTCCGGATTATGGCACCAGGCGCAGTTCAGCGGGCACCCTTTAAAGAAGACCGTCGTACGTATGCCCGGGCCGTCCTCCGTGGACAGCCTTTGCGTATGCAGAATGATGGCCTTTTCCCCGCCTGTACTTTCTCCATCAGGCGGTGCAGGTAACGGCTTCTCTTCGATTTTCATGCAGGTGTACTTACATCCTGTGGCTCTCGCGGGCGATGATCTCGTTCTGTAGCTCGCGGCCGATGGCGGTGAAGTAAGCGTTGTAGCCTGTTACCCTGACCAGCAGATGCCTGTAGGAGTCAGGGTTCTTCTGCGCCTCGCGCAGTATGTCGGCGTCGATCATGTTGATCTGCAACGCGCTACCGCCGTTCTCAGCGTAGCTGCGCAGGAAAGCTTTGAACTTAGCCCGGTGCTCCGGATCCCGCAGCAGGGATGGATTGAACGTCATGGTATGGCTGGCGCCATTGGGTAGAAAATTCAAATATCCTTCCCAGTCGCCTTTACCGGCGATGTCCCGGCCTCCGAGTACCTTGCCTACCGAATTCACATTGGCCGTCGGGCCGTTGATATCGGCTCCATCGCAAGGGCAGATGGCGTTGGAGAGGAATTTGCCCTTGGGCCGCCCGTCCGGGCTGGCGGGGAGGATGTAGCCGTCGCTCACCCAGTAGTTCCATGACAGCATGCCTGGCCGGAACTGCTTGCCTGTTACCGAGCTCCTGTATTTCCATGACTCGTCAGTCCAGAGCTCCATCACCTTTCTGCCCATCTCGTCGGCGGTATCGTCATCCCGGCCGTATTTGGGAGTCTTATTGATCGCTCTGGCCTGCAGAACCTCGTGCCCCTGCCAGTTGTCCCTGAGCGCCTGCACCAGCTCTTTCATTGTGCATACCTTATTGTTGAAGACCATGCTCTTGACCGCCAGCAGCGAGTCAACCGTGCTGGCGAAGGTGACAGCCTCCACTGTAACGAAGTTGAGCTCAGCGCCGCCCTGGTTCACGTCTTTGGCCTTATCGATGCAGCCCTTTACCAGGCAGGACAGGTAGGGGGTATGGAAAAAGCGTGCCCTGATGCGGTCGGTCCATTCGTATAAATCGGCCACCCTTCTGACGATGGCCTTCGTCTGTTTTACATAAGCGTTCCAGAACTCGTCCCATGTCTTGAAAGAGGCGGCGTCCCCTGTATCGGCGCCCCACTTCTTGAACGGTTCGGCTTTACCGGTCATGGGATCTGTCCATGGGATGAGGTCGTATCCGCCCGTGAGGGCGTGTTCCACGGCCTTCAGCAGGTTCAGGTTGATATCCACCGTCCCTGAGCGGTCGTTACCGCACATGGTGTTCTCAAGGCACCCCACCGGTGCATAGTCAAATACATTATCGGCGTTGATCAGGTCCTGCACACTGGCCAGCCTGGCCTCACGAATCATGCCTGCAATCGACCTTTCGTCGAAGTTGAGCAGGAAAGGTGAACCCTGGCTGGAGGCGATCATTTCCACCACGCGGTCCAGGAGCTTATCAGGGCTGTTCCTGTGCAGACGCACGTTGGGTTTCGGCTCAAGCAGCGGGGTAAGCTCATCGATCACGTCCAGCATGGCATAGGTCAGGTCGTTGCTCAGGTCTGTCCCTCCCTTTCCCATGCCTGAGAGGGTGATTAGCTGGCCGAACCCGGCCGTGATGCCCTGGTTGCCGCCGGTACGGATCATGGCGTCGTAGGCATAGTTGCAATGGATCCAGAAGCACTTGAGTATCTCCTTGCCTAACTCCCGGTCCATGCCCTCTTTAATCGATTTCTCCCAGAAGGGCAAGAGGTACTGGTCTGCCCGTCCAAAGGAATCTCCAGGCCCGGGGTAGTTCTCCTCGCTCATTACCAGCATATGGGTGAGCCACAGAGCCTGCACGGCCTCCCAGAAATCCTGTGCCGGCTCCCACGGCACGCGCTTGAGCATCTCCGCCATCTTGATCAACTCCGCTTTCCTGGCGGCATCTTTTTCCTCTTCCGCCAACCTTGTGCACTCGACGGAATATTCAAAGGCCACATCACGTGCCATGGTGGCCGCTACCAGCATGGCCTTCAACTGATCTCCCTGTTCGTCGTCGTATTCTCGTTTGGATAATGAGGAAAGCCTGACGCTCAGTTCCTCGTGGATGCTTTTCCATCCCTCGCGCAGCACGCGCGGATAATCGGGAATGATGTGTCCGCTGGTAGCGCCCACATTTCCATATCCATGGTTGTGGAACCAGAGCTGTGCTGCCCTGGCCCCCTCCTTGCCGTAGACTTCCGCGGCGTACGCTTTGGCCTCTTTTTTATTGAAGCACTTGGAGGTCTGTACGTTGAAGCGACCCCCCGCTATCAGATCGCCTGGCAGAACTTCATGGGGCAGGTAATACACCATTACCTCTTTGACGAACCATGCCTGCCGCTCCGGCAGGCTCCACTCCCAGAAGCCTTCGGGCAGGTCAACCTTGTGCGAAACCTGCTGGAAAGCGCCTGTAAAAGTGGGGAAGAAGGTATAGGTCTCCGGCACGATATAGTAGTTGCCCTCCTGGTACTGTATGTCCCAGGGCGTGCCGGTGGTGAAGCCGGTGAACTCGTTGTTCCAGGGGCGGTCCATGCCCCGGAAGTAGTAATCACGCAGCCACTTGATGCGCGGCGACAGGTTCTTCGGTTCCTTGATCGAGTAGTGCGGTGAACATTCCTGGGTGGTCATGGCCTTGCCCTCCTGTTCTTAAATCCCTCGATATGATATATCCGTTTGTCTGCAGGGGGAACAAGTTTAATATCGGACTTTCACATCTCAGTGTAATTGTAAGTCATTGGGCCGTTTTGTCAACCGGTAACTTTGAAAATGAAGAAGGGGCGCTGATTGTTCAACGCCCCTCAAGGCGGCATGTAAAAAGTCTTATCTGTAGCTTGTACGATGCCTGCGCACGAATGCGATCAAAGCGATTGAGAACGCCACGACCACCAGAATCATGCTGATGATAAGGATGTTATCCGATGCGCTGGTCAACTCAACTTTAAAGCTTCCTGCCGGTACGTTATCTACAGAAATATCGTAAGTGCCCGGCTCGCTGCGCGATACCGTAAAGGTCAACTGTGAGGACTGGCCACCGTTTACAATAGCGCCTTTGGTTGTCTCTACCTGCCCGTTGACGTAGAGGATGACCTGTTTGTCACCGTCACTGGTGCTGGTATTGCTGATATCAGCGGTGACTGTAACAGGTTTATCAGGTGTTGTAGTGGTAGCAGAGAGTGAGGCGCTCTGGACAGCAATGTTGGGAAGAGGCACCGGGGTAGTGGTTGCAGGGGTTGTTGTCTGGCCAGACGAACGGGGAGGGGTCATTACCGTTAAAGAAATATGTGCCGGTCCGCCCGGGTCAACGATGATCCCATTGGCTACACCATCGGCATCACCAAGTCCTCCGTCGGTAAGAGTGAGGGTTATGATACTATCACCATTGTTGCTGCCCATCAGAGAAGTGACATCTACCCATTTGCCATTTTGGAATTTGTAATACTTGGAATTGGGTGGAAGATTGCCAGGCAGCTTTATTGTAATGGTAACCGTTGAGCCGGGGACAATGCGGGTTATTTCGAAGGAATATACACCGTAGGGGAAATCATAATTGCCCGGTTTGGAAGGGAAGGCGGTTATGTCTCTGACAACGATATTCTCAATAACACCGTTGGTGGTGGAGAATAAAACCGTCTTGCCGTCATGTATACCTGTACCGGCATTGGCAGGTACGACGGTGGTTAACCAAGGTTGGTAGAGAACGTCAACTGAAACACCGGCGCCAGTGCCGGGTCCGACGGGTCCGGGGCCGCTGGCACTGCCCCACCAGTTGTTGACGGCGTCAATCTGGACGCCGTTTTGATTTGCCAGCCCCATGCCGGTAAACATGAAATAGTTTTGCCTGATATTTACTACGGTGACACCGGCCCCGATGCGCAATCCCCGGGTAGCCCAGTTATCAAATATATTGCCGGTGATTTGCACGGCTCCCATGGTTGTGGGGCCAGCGACGATAAAATGGGTTATAAAGGCCACCATGCTGCCGGCGTCATTGCCGCGGATGTCATTGTTGCTAAAGAGCATTAAGTTAGTGAGGTCGGAAAGCTCGCTGCTGATAATGACATTGCTGCCGGCGGTAACTTCAAAAATGTTGGTATCTACAGTTGCGCCGTCCACATCATAAAGCTCAAGGTTGCACCCGTTGGGTGAATTGAATGCGTTGTTGGCTATGGTCCAGTTCGCATGGGCAGGGGTGGAGTGAGCTGCATACAAAGAAGTGGCATATCCTGTCACTGTAATGTTATTACCGGTTACAGTAAGGTTGTTGGCGGGCAGCAGCCCGTTGGAGCTGCCTCCAATCCATATACCATGGTTATCTCCCAAGGTACTGATCGTATTATTGCTAAGAGTAATATCGCTTGTCCCGGCCACACTGCTGATTGCTATTCCCAGAGCACTGTTTAGAGTATTGTCCTGAGGTGTTATATTGAATCCGTTGACCGTGGTCGGCGTTGCCTCAGTAGATGCCGTGATGGTGACGGCATGACCCGCTGCCGGGTTGATGGTGGCCCCGGGAGCACCGTTCAAGGTGATGCCCTTATCAATGACGACATTTTCAGGGTAATTACCTGCTGCTACATTGATGGTGTCGCCCGCAGCCGCAGCCGCGATGGCCGCATTAATGGTGGGATAGTTAGCGGGTACGTTAAGAGCAGCTGCCTGTGCTGGTGTGGCAGGTACCAGCGTAATCATCATGGAAAAAATAACAGCTATGGCAATCAGGGTTGTACAGACAGACCTTCTCAAAATCACGTTAGCCTCCTTGAAACTTCAGCGGTAACAATTAGAAAAATATGTAAACGAATGATTTAGCAGATCATTTGTAAGCGTTAACATATTAAAAACAGTATAAACATATTTATATAAATGTCAATCCCTTGCCGGCATGTATTTCCCGTTATTATTATTGTCCGGGTATAATTAAGTTGTCCCTGTTACTAGGTGTTAATATAATTCTCTTGAGCTGTACTATGAACTCCATGCCCGTTGTTTCCGTATACACCCTCGGTTGCAAATTGAACCAGGCAGAGTCGGAGTCACTGGCCGCCAGGTTTGAGGATATGGGATGCAGGCTGTCTTCCGGGAATGTCGCAGATATATTCTTGCTTAACACGTGCAGTGTAACGCATATCGCCGACCGTAAATCGCGCCGCTTGGTGCGCATGCTGCGCAGCTTGAACCCGCAAGCCCTGATCGCTGTTACCGGATGCTACGCCGAACGCGACGGGAACGCTCTCAGGCAATGCGGCGCAGATGTGGTGGTTGGCAACAGGGATAAAATGTCCGTGCCAGAGATGATCGAAAGCCGGCTGAAGTCTATGCGGGCACAGGATATAGCTATCAGAACACCAGGCAGGGTGCGCAGCTTCATCAAGATACAGGATGGCTGCCGTAACTTCTGCTCGTATTGCATCGTGCCCTACCTGCGCAGGGATGTTTTCAGCATTCCTGCCGACAGGGTGATCAATGAGATCGGAAATAGGGTCGCGTGCGGTTATAAAGAGGCCGTCCTCACCGGCACGGAGATCGGCTCCTATAATGACGGAGACTGCGGCCTGACGGAGCTGTTAAAGCGTATCTTAAAGGAGACGGGAATAGAGCGTCTGCACCTGTCTTCCCTTCAGCCGCAGGAGATAGATGAAGGCCTGCTTTCACTGTGGGAGACGCCCCGACTGGTCAGGCATTTCCATATAGCCGTGCAGAGCGGCAGCGATCTTGTGCTCAAATGGATGCGTCGCCGCTATGATAAAGAGCGCTACAAAGACGCGGTTGATTTGATACGGGAACTGGTGCCCGGTGCATCTGTAACTACCGATATCATGGTAGGCTTCCCCGGCGAAACTGAGATTGAATTCAGAGAAAGCTATAATTTCTGCTCTGCCATGAAGTTCTCGGCCATGCATGTATTCTCCTATTCACCGCGGCCCGGCACACATGCTGCCAGCATGCCCGGCAGGGTGAGCGAGAAGATCAAGAAGGAGCGCAGCCTGCTGATGCTGGCTCTGGCTGCCCGTAGCACCGAGTCGTTCGCTGCCGGATTCATCGGACAGAGCATGCCGGTATTATGGGAAAAGGAGGTAAAGGCCGATTCAGGTATTTACCTGGGCCTGACGGATAATTATTTGCGCGTGTATGCCGCCAGCAAATATGGTATAACTAACACTATCTTGAACGCCAGGCTGCTGGGCCCGGCCGATTGTTCAGCCAACCGCATTTTGCGGAGCTGTACCCGGGGCAACGCCGGCGAATTATGGAGCGA
>JAFGHL010000030.1 GCA_016930155.1 Dehalococcoidia bacterium
ATGGGGACAGGCCCCTGCTGTGATGCCGTAGTGGTACCTCCCGATACGGATGAGCCGTGCGGCGTGCCGCCGGCCAAGTTCATGAAGTTGAAGATACCTGTGCTGGTACCGGTGCCGGACGGTGTCGTGACGGTGATCCTGCCAGGTAATCCGTTGCCCACTATGGCCGTTATCTGTGTGTCGGAGTCAACAGTGAAGCCGGACGCCGGGACGCCGCCGAAGGCGACCGCGGTGGCCCCGGTGAAGTTGGCGCCGGTGATGACCACGGTAGTACCGGGATTGCCTGCAATCGGGCTGAACGAGGTTATGGTGGGGGCAGGTGCCGTATCTCTCTTATAATATATCTCCCAGTTCCCGTCCCGGTTGTCCTGCCAGGAAACGTGGACGTTGTTGCCTGACACAGCTATAGATGGCGTTAAGGAACTACCCGCATCGTTGGTCAGCCGTGTGTCGGCGCCCCAGTTTGCCCCGCCGTCGGTGGAGCGCTTGTAGTATATCTCCCAATTCCCGTCCCGGCTGTCCCGCCAGGCAACGTGGACCTTATTGCCGAAGGCTGCAACAGATGGGTGGATGGAATTTCCTGCGTCACCGGTGAGCCGAGAGTCCGCCCCCCATACGGCACCACCGTCAGTTGAGCGCTTGTAGTGTACATGCAAGTCACCGGCCAGCATATCCTCCCAGGCAACGTGGACATTATTGTCTGAGGTAGATACAGATGGATTGAAGGACTCTCCCGCATCATTGGTGAGCCGTGTGTCTGCTCCCCAGGTTGTCCCGCCGTCAGTGGAGCGCTTGTAGTAAATCTCAGTGTTGCAGTCCCGCTCGTCCTGCCAGGCAATATGGACCTTATTACCAGATACCGCAATTGATGGAGCGTATGAAAGTCCCGCAGCACTGGTGAGCTGGTTGTCAGCGCCCCAGGTTGTACCTCCGTCGGTGGAGCGCTTGTAGTAAATCTCATTATTGCCGTCCCGGTTGTCCTCCCAGGCAACGTGGACATTATTGTCAGAGACTGCAACAGAGGGAAACCAGGAATTTCCCGCAGCATTGGTGAGCCGTATGTCGGCGCCCCAGGTAGCACCTCCGTCGGTGGAGCGTTTGTAGTATATCTCAATATTTCCGTCCCTGACATCCTGCCAGACAACATGGACCTGACTATCAGAAACTGCCATAGAGGTTTTTTCAGAAGTTCCCGCAGCACTGGTCAGCCGCGTGTCGGCGCCCCAGGTAGCGCCGCCGTCCGTCGAGTGCTTATAGTAGATTTCATCGTTGCCGTCCCGGAAGTCTATCCAGGCGACGTGGACGTTACTGCCGGAGACAGCCACAGAGGAATCATAGGAATCTCCCGCAGCATTAGTGAGCCGTATGTCGGCGCCCCAGTCGGCTGATACGGGCACGGCCGTCAGCAGAGGAGTCGCCAGCACCGTCAGCGCCGCCAGCAGGGAAAATACTACCGGGCTGATTTCCTTTACAGACCTCGAGCGTCTTATCAATGCGATCACACTAGGGCCTCCTCTGCGTATTTGCTGATCTATGTTATTATAGGCAACCCGATAAGTCAATGATTATTTGCGGCGTTACGACAGCAGCAAGAGCTGGACGTCCGTTTTCGATTGTTATCATGGGTGTGCTATTGAGGGGGATGCTCAAAATTCAATAGCCTTACCTAGTCAGCAAGACGAGAGTAAACTAACTGCTGGATTCGCCTGGCACTATTAGCAACACATGTTTGCAAGGTATGTTAAAATCTGGATAATCATCGCTTAGATGAAATCACAAGTTGCTTTAAGATGGCTATGAACCATAAAAAGATCGGTTACGCATTGGGCGGCGGCGCAGCCCGGGGCATGTTTCACATAGGGGTATTAAGCGTCCTGGAGGAATATGGCGTCAACCCGGATATTATTGCAGGTACCAGCATGGGCTCGATCATCGGTGCCATGTATGCCAGCGGGCTGAAGAGCGCCGACTTGAAGCAAATCGCCTGCAACATCGACTGGAGGCAGGTCAGGAGTCTGGCCGATTTTGTACTGTTGCCAAGGAGCGGTCTTATACAGGGCAAGAGGATTATTTCATTGCTTAAATCCATCCTGGGCGATATTGGTTTCTCCCAGCTTAAATACAGATACGCTGCTGTAGCGGCAGATTTATATACCGGCCAGCAGGTAGTCTACACCGAAGGATCGTTGATTGAAGCTATCAGGGCAAGCATCTCCGTTCCCGGCATTTTTACACCGGTGCACTATAAAGGGCGTTACCTGGTGGACGGTGGCCTCGTTAATGTGGTGCCGGTCAGCGTTTGCCGTGACCTGGGAGCGGATTTTGTTATCGGCGTCAATGTAATTCCCGACCCGGCCAGTGACGTAATGCCTGTAGTTATCAGCAGTGCCAGACACAAAGATATAACTGATGACGAGATGGATAAGCCCATTGTAGCGGGTGCCCGTGTTAAATATCACGATTCACAGGTGCGCAGCATCAACGACGGGATACGCAGGTTTTTACTCTACAGGCAACCCAAAATTCAAAGGCTCGTTGCCAGAAAGCCCTCCGGCATCTTCTCATTTACACCCGGACTGCTGGATACAGGCGAACCCAATACATTTGAAATAATGGGACGGATGGTCTCCATCATCGAATACCGTATTGCCATGGAGAACCTGACACATGCCGATATTGCCATCACACCGCTGGACAAGACGGTAGCCTACTGGGAATTTCATCGCGCAGCGGAAGCCATCGAGGCCGGCGAAAAAGCCGCCAGGTTGCTGCTGCAAAGGAACGCAGAGGCCTGCACACGGCTATTATCACTAAAAAGCTAAATAATGTTCAGGGGGTTGCAAAATTGTTATATCATGTTGTATCCCGTATCCATTTCAATCAATCTCCGGAAACCGTGCTGAACTATCTCAGCACGACGGATTACTGGCCGGAATGGCATATCCAGAGCCGCCGCGTTGAAGGCACCGTAGGCCGCCCGATGCAGTTGGGGGACAAGGTTGTCGAGTATGTCAGCCTCAATCCCAATGATAAAGAAAAGCTGCGGGTGGTCGAATGGACTGTGGTCGACCGCTGGCAATCGAGGATGTATAGAATAGAAGCTCGTCCTGTCGTAGACGGGCGCGCAACCGGCGAAGTCGTTTCCGCAATAAGCTATGTCCTATTTCCCACCGGTGATGGCGGCACGGATTTCACCAGAGAGATGAATATAGTGGGCCCCAAGGATATGAAAAATTTCGACGAGTTTAAAAAACTGCAGGACAAGTCTGTAGAGAATATTAAAACGGCCCTGGATAAAAGGTTTTCTTAAAGTTCAGCCCGGCTTCTTTAAATGTTTTAGGCCAGGCCTTCCAGGACAATATAAAAATATCCTGGGAGGCCTTGACCTCCCACCAATAACACCGCCGCCGCTTACCCGGTTAGCCGGTTCTGATATCCTTGGAGTAAATGAATATACGAAAATACCTGGTATTCGCAACCCGGCAGCGGTGCAGAACTTACTGTATAGGCATATCTACGACCTTCCGTACCCCACGTTATCAAGAAAATTGCAAACTGCTTTCTTGAAAGCCTCGGGGTTGTTACTCGGAACACAGTGCCCAGCCCCGTTTATTTCAACCAAAGAGCCGAATGCCAGCTTGTCAACCACAGACTGTGCAGTATCGCCTGACAACAGATCACTTTCCATACCCCGGATCAGCAGGGTAGGACAAATAATCTGGTTTACATACTCCCATAGCCATACAGGAGAAATCAGCTCTATATCCCTGAGCTTTTTATCATACTTGAAAGCAAGGCTGCTTCCTTTCCTCTTCAAATCGTACTTGATTTGATGCCGGATAAAGTCATCGGATTGAAGCGTATCCAGGTTTTTGATGTATGAGAACGCCTCCTTCTCCGACATAAATTCATCTTTCTCATTAATACGTTCCACCGCCATTCGGGCTAAACCCTCAGCCATTATTTCAGGAGCTATATCCACGACAATCAGCCCGCTGACCAGATCCGGATGCCTGGCAGCATAGATTATGGCATTAAGCCCTCCCATTGAGTGTCCGATAAGTATAAATTTGTCAAGCCCCAGGCCCTCGATAAACCCATCAAGATCGAATATGAAATCTTGATGTTCATAGCTGTCTGCTCTATCGCTGTCACCATGTCCTCTCTGATTAACAGCGATAAGGCGGTACTTATCCAGCATGCTGCGGGCAAAAATTTCCCAGTAGCGAGCATAACCGCAAAGGCCGTGCAGCAGCACGATCGGAGCGGCGCCCTCGCTACCCCACTCCAGGTAGTGAAGATTCAGGTTACCGATTTTTATATATCTATCTTCGGAATTAGACGGTCTCTCCATGAACCAGAGTATACTTCAAACACTCGATACCGGTAAAAATCTGGTACAGCAGATTTATTTGCAATCTAATTCATATATCTGCCCGTTGCCTTTCTGGATTAGGGTCAACATCAACCGGGCAAAGCATACGATGACACTGTGTCAAGGGAAAAATTCTTGAACAGACATGCTTTTTAAGAGGAGGGACAGTACCCAGATGCATTTAATGAACAATTGGTAACAATACGGGCAAAAGGGAACTCTGTACCGAATTTCCGTCGGGATTTTATTAATATTACATATCGGCATGTTTATCCGACCAAGCATCTAATCAGTCTATACCGTTCTTCTGCTCAACTTAAATGTTATCCAGGCAAGTGCATTACAACTATATTCAGGCAAGGGTAATATCCACTAATTTATATGCGAGTGCTATAATATATCGCTAATATTCTAGAAGGAAGGTGTACGTATGTCTCAACGTGTTGCCATCGTCGGGATAGGAATGACCCGCCACAGCTCCCGCCGTCCTTACCATAATGACGGGGAGATGATCAACGAAGCAGTCAGTCAAGCACTGGCTGATGCTGACTTATCCATGAATGACATTGAGAACGTTGTCATCGGCAACATGGACCTTTTCGAGGGGCATGTCCTAAATGACGCTGTGCTGGCTGATTACACCGGTGCAGTAGGCAGATCGGGCATGAAAATGAATACGGGAGGCACCGTCGGCACTACCAACGTGATTTCCGGGTGGTATAACATCGCCTCTGGGATGTGCGATACCACGCTGATCATAGGTTGGGAGAAGCATGACGAAGGAAACGCTACATCATGCATGATAACTCTCTGGGAACCGGCCCTGGGGCGCCCTTTTGAAGTAGGCGCCATCTCCGGCCTGTCCAGAATCTCCAATTACTATATGACCAGATCCGGCTGCCCCCTGGAAGTGGGCGCAATTGTACGCGCCCAGGCATCGGAGAATGCCGCCAGGAACCCCAACGCCCATCTCCGCGACAGGTATACCGTCGAGGACGTCATGGCGGCCAGGATGGTACTGTATCCGCTGAACCTTCTCATGATCTGCCCCACCAGCCTGGGTGCCTGCGCCATGGTGCTGGCCAGCGAAAAAGCAGCTAAAAAGATCACTGATAAACCGGTATGGATCAAAGATCATGCCACCGCCCACCAGGTAACCCGAGGGGCGGCCGAGCTCACTACCGATCCCAAGAAGGTTGTTGACACATCAATGACCGTCACCGGCCGCAAGGTCTTCACGCGCAATCACATCACCAAGCCGATGGAGGAGATCCAGGTCATGGAGATGTACGATCCCTGCGCCTTCTGCCAGCCAGCCTGGCTGGAGGAGTTCGGTATATGCGAACCCGGCCAGGGATGGCGGCTGATCGAAAATGGCGTCACCGCACGTGATGGGGCCTTCCCCGTATCACCTTCCGGTGGCGTGCTTTGCACCAATGCTATCGGAGATTCGGGAACGGTACGCGTGGCAGAGGCAGCCCTTCAGCTCCGCGGGGCTGCCGGCGAACACCAGGTGACCCGCAAGGTTAAAAACGCCCTGGCCAGCGGTTACGGCGGCTTCTACTATACCGACCTGTTCCTGCTTTCCAATTCGCTGGACTAGGTTTACTCCGGCCGGAAAATGATGAAGCCGCACGCCCATAAACGTACAGACCCGGCCATAAAAGGTGAATCTGTATAACTGGCAGGTAAACCTTATGCTTTACAGGTGCCTTGTTGCACTTGCCTGAGCGTTGCTGCGGCCACTGATTTACTGGGGCTCACAGCTTGAATACTCGTATGGCATTCTCACGCAGGAATAGTGGCCAGACTTCGTCACGCAGGGTTACATCGTTTTCCAGTTCTTTGGCTACGCGGCGTACATCCAGGCCCGGCCAGTACCCGGCATAGAGGACCTTGCTAGAACCCCGCGTGTTGGCATAGTGGATGATGTCCTTGGGATAGTGGCGCGGGGCAAAAGCTGAAGTCATGTAGTACAGGTTTGGCCACTTCAACATCAGCTTGACGCACTCGAACTCCCACGGCTCGCCGCCGTGCTTCATGACCACTTTCAGCTCCGGGAAAAACCACAGTACCTCATCCAGGTACATGGGATTCTGCAATTCCCCGGGCACGCGCGGGCCGGGCAGCCCGACATAGCACAATACCGGGATATCCAGGTCGCAGCACCTGGCGTAGAGGGGCCAGTAGATCTTGTCGTTGTAAGGTTTTTGAATACGAAAGCCCGCGACTGCGCAGGCCTTGACCTGCGGGTGTGACTTGACCAGGCTCTCCATAGCCCGCAGCTCAGGCATACCCAGCCACGGATTTACGTTCACGTAGGCGTTAAACCTGTCGGGGTATTTGTTTAAAATTTTCAGGACGGGGCGGGGGTTGTCAAGGGCGATCGGCGTCATTCCCTTTTCGATGCCAACCTCGTCCATTACCGCTATGAGTTCTTCAATCGTGGTGCCCTTCTTCATCCGCTCGTCGGAGCCTTTGAAGAAATGCTGGGCAGGATGGGCGTACTTAACGCTGTCATCGTCACGCAGCCAGCCTTCCTGTATCATGGTAGCAACGTGGGGATCGCGCTGGCCCTGCCTATAAGTGATTTTGGTTCCGGGTATACTGGCAGTCAGGTGGCAATCGATGGCAGGTATGCCTTTCATAATATATCCCCTTGTTTTTAATTTGAATTGAACGCCTTAGGATAGTATCTGCTATACATACTGTCAAATTATCAATCCAGCCGAATATCGTTGCAGCCCGGGGCATCCGGCTCGGCAGGATATTCTTCGAACCTGCTCACTGCTGGACAAATGTCGGGATGAATTTTTATCGCGTTTGACAGCCCGGAGGGGCAATTATATAGTAATAGCCGGGTTGTTAGATAACTAAACTGTTATCAAAGGAGAGGAGGGAAAAGTTATGCAGAACAGGTCTGGTATCATCAGGACAACAGGAATTATTGCTCTGGTCATGGTCGTCGTGGTAATAGCATGGTATCTGCTCGAAGCAGCCAGTGGAGGATGGGTGAGCAGTGTTCCGCAGAAAGCCGCCGCTGAGCTTCAGAATATTGCAAATAACGGAGGGCTATATCTGGGATTCCTGAGTGTAGATATCCTCTATAACCTCGGATATTTTGTTTTGGGAGCACTATTTTATTTAATTTTCAGTTCGTTCAGTCGCACGCTCGCTCTTTTCGGCGGTCTTGGATACGTCACCACCGGAGCGATCTGGCTGATGCTGGATAGGCCGGCTTGTGCCTATTATCCGCTCGCCTTGGAATATTCAAGAACCAGCGGTGCCGGAGCAGCTGCTATCGCAGAGAGAGCAGCACAGTTGGGCCTCTGGGCTGATTATTCGATGGCTATTCCGGCGATCTTGCTGGCATTGGGGGTAATCTGTTTCGGTGTGTTGATTATTCGCAGC
>JAFGHL010000031.1 GCA_016930155.1 Dehalococcoidia bacterium
GAACTATTAAAATCTATATCAAGGATAGCGGTATAATGTTTTGCAAGGTCTCTCTAACTCAAAACCGACAAATCAGAGACAGTAACCGTACATCGGCTATTGTTGACAGGCATTGAATTCGTATGATAATATTTCCATTTGTTGCAAAGTTGCGCTAATATTCATTAGTTTGGCGCGGATTTTTGCGTGACCTGGATCACAAGCAAGCCGGCTGGTTGACCCGGGATGTGGGCCAGATCGGGAAGTAGTCCGGGGACAACTGGGTGGCTTTTTAATTTGCCGAAAAAAGGGAATAAAAACTTAAGGAAGAGATTAGTATGCCGACAGTGAACCAGCTGGTCAGGAAGGGCCGCCATAAGATGGCCAGGAAGACCAAGTCTCCCGCGTTGCAGGTGATCTTCAACACCTTGAAGAACAAATCCAGGAAGGGTGTATGTTCTCCGCAGAAGCGCGGTGTATGCGTGCAGGTTAAAACTATGACTCCAAAAAAGCCGAACTCGGCGTTACGTAAAATCGCCCGCGTGCGGCTGACAAATCATATCGAAGTTACGGCATATATACCGGGAGAGGGGCATAACCTTCAGGAGCACTCGGTGGTTCTCATACGCGGTGGCAGGGTTAAAGACCTGCCGGGCGTCCGCTATCACATCATCCGCGGCACACTCGATGCCGCCGGAGTCGAAAAGCGCAGGCAGGGAAGAAGCAAGTACGGAGCCAAAGCTCCCAAAGCGCCTGTAGCCGCCAGCTAAATATAACGGGGAGATATTATGTCGAGGCGAGCCAAATTTGTAAACAGGGAAGTGAGCCCGGACCCCAAGTACGGGAGCCCGGTAGTTGCCAGGTTTATTAATAAAATAATGTATAAGGGCAAGAAGTCCACTGCCCAGGGTATTGTCTATGATGCATTTGATCGCATCAACAAGCAGATGAAGACCGAACCCCTCAGTATTTTTGAGCAGGCAATGAAAAACGCCACCCCGGCGCTTCAGGTCAAGTCGAGGCGCGTGGGCGGTGCTACTTATCAGGTACCCATTGAGGTAAGCCCGGAGCGCGGCGAGTTCCTGGCCACCAAATGGATCATTACCTATGCCAGGGACCGCGGCGGAAGGTCGATGGCTGAAAAGCTGGCCGCAGAGTTGATGGATGCAGCCCAGGGACAGGGCAACTCCATCAAGAAGAAGCAGGATACCCACAAGATGGCAGAGGCAAATAAGGCATTTGCGCATTATCGATGGTAACAGCAGGCGTTAAGGAATCCCGGCCCAAAGCGGGCCAGGGTAACAATAAAGTGACAAGATCGTTTCCCCTGGACAAGGTTCGGAACATCGGCATCATCGCCCATATCGATGCCGGTAAAACCACAACTTCGGAACGCATCCTTTTCTATACCGGCCGAACATACAAGGTAGGTGAGGTACATGACGGCACCGCAGTCATGGACTGGATGGCACAGGAGAGAGAGCGGGGCATAACGATCACTTCGGCCGCCACCACCTGCCACTGGAATGAGCACCGTATCAATATAATCGATACCCCGGGACACGTGGATTTCACGGCTGAAGTTGAACGCAGCCTGCGTGTCCTCGATGGAGGCGTAGTCGTGCTGGATGCTGTGGCCGGGGTGGAAGCACAGTCGGAGACAGTGTGGCGCCAGGCCGATAGATACGGCGTGCCCAGGATATGCTTTATCAATAAGATGGACAGGGTGGGCGCCGATTTCCTGCATACCATCCAGATGATAGAGGAAAGGCTTAAGGCCAGGACAGTAGCTATACAGATCCCGCTGGGAAAGGAGAACCTTTTCTCCGGCGTAGTCGATCTGGTCACCAAAAAAGCCTGGGTTTTCCCGGACGAGGTCTCGGAGGAGCCGGCTGAAGCTGAGATCCCTGCGGATATGAAGGATGAGATCGCCCGGGCCAGGCACGATATGATAGAGAAGCTGGCGGAAAACGACGACCAGCTTATGCTTAAATATGTTGATAACCAGGAGATCGGAGAGGACGACATCAAGGCCGCGATCAGACGGCTGACCATTGCCAACAGGATTGTACCGATAGTCTGCGGCACCGCCCTGCGTAATAAAGGTATACAGCTGGTGCTGGATGCCGTAGTCGATTACCTGCCGTCGCCGCTGGATAAGCCGGCGCTCAAGGTTATTGATACCGCCACAGGGCAGGAAGTCGCGCGTCCGGCCAGCGACGATGCGCCTTTTACAGCACTTGCATTTAAAGTGGTATCAGATCCGTTTGTGGGCAGGCTGGTATATTTCCGGGTTTATTCGGGTAATATTAAGGTAGGCGCGCAAATATATAATGCGAGCAGGCAAAATAGAGAGCGTCTTGGAAGGCTGCTGCTCATGCACGCCAACAAACGCGAAGAGATCGATGAAGTCGATACGGGCTGTATAGCGGCCACCCTGGGACTGAAAAATACTTTCACGGGTGACACACTATGCGATGCCGGGCAATCCGTCCTGCTTGAGGATATCAAATTCCCCGAGCCGGTCATCCATATGGCGGTTGAGCCCAAGAGCAAGGCTGACCAGGATAAACTCAGCGATGCCATGGGCAGGCTTTCTGAAGAGGATCCCACATTCAAGGTTAAAACCAACGAAGAAACCGGACAGACTCTCATTTCGGGCATGGGTGAACTGCACCTCGAGGTACTGATAGACCGCATGATGAGGGAGTTCGGCGTGCAGGTCAGAGTCGGCAAGCCGCAGGTAGCCTACAAGGAAACGGTCACCATATCTGTTGAAGCGGAGGGCCGTTTTATCCGTCAAACAGGTGGCCATGGCCAGTATGGCCACTGCTGGCTGAGGATAGAGCCGGGTGAGCGTAACAGCGGATTTAAGTTTGTCAACGCAGTACGCGGCGGCGATATATCTCGGCAGTATATACCTGCTATTGAAGCGGGTGTTAAGGAAGCGCTGGATTCCGGCGGCGTCAGCGGATATCCGCTGGTTGATATAAAGGTATCAGTATTTGATGGAAGCGAACACGAAGTAGATTCATCTGAGATGGCCTTCAAAATGGCCGGCTCTATTGCACTGAAAGAAGGTGTGGCCAGGGCAAAGCCGGTAGTCCTGGAACCTATTATGAGACTCGAGGCAGTCACGCCATCATCCTTTATGGGAGATGTTATAGGCGATCTCAATTCCAGGCGGGGACAGATACAGGGCATCGAGACGCACGGAGAGACCTGCGTAATACACTGTTTTGTACCCCTGGCCGAATCTTTCGGATACGCGACCTCTTTGAGGTCGGCGACCCAGGGCAGGGCCACGTATTCCATGGAATTCCTCCAGTACAGCGAGGTACCGGCTGGTATTCTCGAGGAAATGTTAGCTAAATCGAAGGGTAGGTAAATGACCAAGCAGAAGATAAGAATTAAACTGAGGGGATACGATCACAGGCTGGTCGACCAGTCCGCAGGGCAGATAGTTGAAACTGCAATAAAATCGGGCGCCGAGGTGATCGGTCCGGTGCCTCTACCTACGAGGATTGAGAAGTTTTGCGTGATCAGGTCAGGTTTTATTGATAAGGATTCCCGTGAGCAGTTTGAGATGCGCACTCACAAGCGGCTGATAGATATCGTTGGACCGACGACAAAGACGATCGACGCCCTCACGCAACTTCAATTGCCGTCCGGCGTTGAGATCGATATTAGATTATAGGAATAGAGAAATGGCAGGCATACTCGGAAAAAAAATCGGAATGACACAACTGTACAGGGAGAACCTGGAGATAGCTGTTACTGCCATCGAAGCCGGCCCCTGCTGTGTTATCCAGGTCAAGACGGTCGAAAAAGACAAGTACAATGCCGTACAGATCGGCTTTGGTGAAGCGAAGAAGCTGGGCAAGGCGGAGAAGGGACATTTAAAGGAAAACGGGAATTACCGCTACCTGCGCGAGCTGCGCCTGGATGATGTGAAAAATTACCAGGTCGGGCAGAAAATCGATGCGGGTATGTTCAAGGCCGGTGATATAGTACAGGTTGAGGGCATTTCCAAGGGAAAGGGATTTGCCGGCGGAGTAAAAAGGTATCACTTCAAGGGCGGACCCAAAACGCATGGCCAGTCCGACAGACATCGTGCCCCTGGTTCGATCGGATCCACGACCACGCCTGGCCGTGTATTCAAAGGCCTGCGCATGGCAGGGCATATGGGCGCACGTAAAGTAACGGCGCGCAACCTGGTAGTGGTAGAAGTAGATACCGCCAAAAACGTATTGCTGCTAAAGGGCGCGGTTCCAGGAGCTAAGGGCGGGATTTTGCTGATTGAGAAAGGATCATAAAAGGTTACTGCTGTGGATTTAGAAGTATTTGATTTGAAAGGCGAAAAGACCGGCAAAATAAAAGTCAGCGACTACGTGTTCGGCCAGGCTTTAAATGAGGCGGTTGTACACCAGGCCCTGCTTATGCAACTGGCAAACAGGAGACAGGGTACTGCTGACACCCAGACACGCTCTGAGGTGACAAGGAGCACCAAGAAGGCGTATGCCCAGAAGCACACAGGCCGGGCCAGGCGCGGCGGCGCGACATCTCCGCTCCTAAAAGGCGGCGGCGTTGTTTTCGGTCCACATCCGCGCAGCTATCGGCAGGATATGCCCAAGAAAATGCGCAGGCTGGCTCTGCGTAGTGTTCTTTCAGGAAAGGTCAACGGCGGCGAGGTGAAAGTTATTAAGAAACTTGATCTCAAGGAGCCCAAGACCAAGCTGATGTCGGATATCCTGTTTGCTCTGGGCGTCGACAACACGGCTATCATCGGCGTTGCCTTGGGTAAGGACAATATCACCAGGGCTTGTTCCAACTTGCCAGGCATCAAGACCACCATGGTTTCAATGTTGAACGTGGCTGATCTGCTGTCCTACAAGATGCTGGTGCTCGATGTCGATGCTGTACGTCGCATCGAAGAGCTATGGGATGAGAAGAAAGTTGCCAAGGACAAGGAAAAAGCGGGATAAGTAGCCGAGAGGTTTATTTACACCATGAATTTATTTGAGGTTTTACGCAGGCCGCTGGTGACCGAGAAAAGCACCAAGCTTTCAGAGCGGAATAAATACGTATTTGAAGTAGACAAGAGGTCCACCAAAGACCAGGTCAGATTGGCCGTCGAGAAAGCTTTCAAGGTGAATGTTGTCAGCGTTAATATTATTAAGGTACCGGGCGAGACGAAAAGGATGGGCAGGAGGGCAATCACCCACCCTGCCTGGAAAAAGGCCATAGTGACGCTCAAAGAAGGGGACAAGATCCAGTTCTTTGAGGGAGTCTAAGATAACAGGAGTAGAAATTGGGTTCTGTTATAAAGAAACGTAAAAAGAAGATGGCGAAACACAAGCATCGGAAGCTTTTAAGAAAGAACCGATGGCAACGACGCCACGCTTAAAACAGGAGTAGTTAGATTTGGCTTTAAAGACATTTCGCCCTACGTCCCCCGGGCGCCGCGGTATGGTGAAGATATCGTTTGACGATATCACAAAGACAGTGCCGGAAAAAGCCCTGCTGGTTCCGCAGAAAAGGAAGGCGGGACGCAACAGCAGAGGTGTCATAACCACGCGCCATAGGGGCGGTGGCGCCAAACGCAGGACGCGCATAATCGATTTTAAGCGGGACAAGTTGGGCGTGCCTGGAAAAGTGGCTGCTATCGAATATGATCCTGGTCGCACAGCACGCATTGCTTTAATCTTTTATGCTGACGGCGAGAAACGCTATATGCTGTGCCCTCTGGGAGTGGGTGTTGGCGATACCATTCAAGCCGGGGGAAACGCTGAGGTCAAGCCCGGTAATAACCTGCCGTTAGGCAATATACCGGCCGGCACTACAGTACACAACCTGGAGTTCGAGCCCAACAAGGGGGGCCAGATAGTGCGTAGCGCCGGGACATCGGCCCAGGTACTGGGCAAGGAAGATAAATATACGATGGTTCGCCTGCCATCCGGTGAAGTCCGCCGCTTTATGAATGAATGCAGGGCTACTATCGGCCAGGTTGGAAACCTTGACCACCAGAATATTAAGCACGGTAAAGCAGGACGTGTGCGCTTGCTGGGAAGACGTCCCAAGGTCAGGGGTTCAGCCATGACTCCCCGCGACCATCCCCACGGCGGTGGCGAAGGCAGATCGCCGCGCGGCATGCCTCCCAAGACGCCGCAGGGCAAGCCGGCACTGGGGCACAGGACACGTGTAGGCAAGGCATCCGATAAATTGATCGTAAGGCGCCGCTACGCCGCGAAATAAAGAGGTAAATTAAAAATGTCACGTTCAGCGAGAAAGGGCCCGTATTGTCATCCCAAGCTGCTGAAAAAAATTGAGGCGCTCAATAAGAAGGGAGACAAGCAGGTTATCAAGACCTGGGCAAGGTCTTCCACCGTCATGCCCGAGATGCTGGGACATACTATCGGTGTTCATGACGGCAGGCGGCACGTGCCCATTTTTATTACTGAAAATATGGTAGGCCACAAGCTGGGCGAATTTGCCATGACCCGCACTTTCCGAGGTCATGTGGGAAAGGCTACGGCTGCGGCGCCGGTTAAGAAGAAAGAAGCAGGTAAGGCATGAGAGTAGGAGCAGTAGCTAAAGATATAGGAGTCCCTCCCCGCAAGATGAAACTTGTGGTGGATATGGTGCGGGGTAAAAAAGTTGAAGACGCCCTGAATATTTTAAAATTCACGCCTACTCCTGCTGCCAAAGCTGTAGCCAAGGTGATCAAATCGGCTTCTTCCAATGCGGAGAACAATTTCCAGATGGATCCATCCGAATTAAAGGTTGTTTATATCACGGCTGACGAAGCCCGGACACTGAAAAGGTATAGACCGCAGTCCAGAGGCCGGTTCAGTCCCATATTGAAGCGAGCAACGCATATAAAGGTTTTCGTCTCCGAGGAGGATAAATAAGTGGGACATAAAGTTCACCCCTACGGTTTTCGCATAGGGATCATACGCGGCTGGAGGGCCAAGTGGTATGACGAGAAAAATTACTTGGAGACCCTGCATGACGACCTCAAGCTGCGTAAGGAGATCAAGCGCAGGTTGCGCGAGGGCGCGGTGGCAAGGGTCGAGATGGACCGGCAGGGGAATGATATAGTTGTGACTATTTTCACCGCACGACCGGGTATTGTTATCGGACGTGGCGGTCAGCGTGCCGAGGAACTGAGATCCGAGCTGGAAAAGCTTTGCGGCAAGAAGGTTAAATTATCGATTAAGGAAGTAGAGCAACCAGAGACGGAAGCTATGCTGGTGGCTCGCAATATCGCCGATTCCCTAGAACGGCGAGTAGCCTTCAGGCGTGCCATGAAGCAGGCTGCCTTTAAGACCAGACAGGCCGGCGCCAAAGGCATAAGGATAAGCTGTGCCGGCAGGCTGGGGGGTGCGGAAATAGCCAGGCGCGAAACTGTACGTGAGGGCCAATTACCTCTGCATACGCTGTGTGCAGATATTGATTATGGAGTTGCAGAAGCCGCTACCACTATGGGAAACATCGGCGTCAAAGTTTGGATTTACAAAGGCAACATTATCCCTGAAGTAAGGAGAGAAAGTGTTACAACCGAAACGAGTGAAGTATCGAAAGTGCCATAGAGGCCACCTTCGTGGCAAGGCACAATCTGGTAATACGATTACCTTCGGCGACTTTGCTATGCAGGCCGAGGAGGCCCACTGGATCACGTCGCGGCAGATCGAAGCGGCCCGCCGTGTTATCGTGCGTTACCTGCGCCGCGGCGGGCAGGTATGGATACGGATATTCCCGGATAAATCGGTCACCAAGAAGCCGGCCGAAACCCGCATGGGCAGCGGTAAGGGAGCTGTCGACCACTGGGTAGCTGTAGTTAAACCCGGCAGGATTATGTTTGAAGTCGGCGGTATCAAGGAGAATATGGCCAAGGAAGCGCTCACCCTGGCTGCTTATAAATTACCGATTAAAACCAGGTTTGTAGCACGCGAGTCTCTCAAGGAAGAGGTAAAAGGTGAAACTAACTGAAATCAGGGCGTTGGGTGACGCCGAATTGCAAAAAAAATTGGAGGAAGCTCACCAGGAGCTGTTTAACCTGCGCTTCAAGCTGGCGACTAAGCAATTGGTCAACCACCGCGAGCTGCCCAAGGTCAGGAAAAAGATCGCCAGGATAAACACGATTATACGCGAACGGGAGCTTGGCAAGAAGTAAAAAATGGAAAAAAACCGTAAAACGAGAACAGGTAGAGTCACCAGTAACAAGATGCAAAAGACGGTGGTCGTTCGCGTAGACAACCTGCGCAGGCACCCTCTATACCATAAGGTGGTCAAGCATTCATCCAGTTTTAAGGCCCACGATGAGGAGAACAAATGCAACGTAGGCGACGTGGTAAAAATCGTGGAGACACGGCCGCTGTCGAAGGATAAGAACTGGCGGGTCGTGGAGATAATACAGAAAGCAGACATAGTCGGTGCCTTAAAGGACGATTTGGCACAGGAAAACCAGGAGAGATCAAAGTGATCCAGCCGAATACCAGATTGAAAGTTGCGGATAACACGGGTGCACGTCAGGTGATGTGCATCGGAGTACCGGGAGGTACCCGCAGGCGCTATGCTTCTGTGGGAGATGTAATCACCTGCAGCGTCAAGCGCGCCATACCTGGTGGGGTGGTTAAGAAAGGTGACGTCGTCAAGGCGGTCATCGTGAGGATCGCCCAGCACCACCACAGGCCGGACGGCTCCTATGTGCGTTTCGACGACAACGCCGCCGTAATACTTGACGACAAGGGGAATCCCAAAGGTACCCGTATATTCGGACCGGTGGCGAGAGAACTGAGGGACAAGAATTTTATGAAGATTATTTCTCTGGCGCCCGAGGTGCTTTGATATGAAGATTCGTAAAAATGACAACGTGTTGATCATATCCGGCAAAGATAAGGGTAAAAAGGGCAAGGTACGCAAGGCTCTACCTGATAAGAACAGCGTAATTGTGGAAGGATTCAACCTGATCAAACGTCATTCCAAGACAAAAGGCAAGACGCGGCAGGCCGGCATTATTGAGCTGGAGGCGCCCATTGATATCTCCAACGTGATGGTAATTTGCAACAAATGCAATAAGCCTGCCCGGCTGGGATACAGGGAGCTTGAAGACGGCAACAAGGCAAGGTTCTGCCGTAGTTGCAACGAGATCATTGACTAACTTGAGGTAACCCGATAATGGTAAGACTGAAAGAAAGATATAATAAAGAGATTGTGCCGCAGTTGATAAAAAAATACGGCTACCGCAATGTTATGGAAGTGCCCAGAGTCAACAAGATCGTTCTTAACCTGGGTATGGGCGAATCGCTGATCAACCCCAAGGCCATGGAGGCCGCAGGAAAAGACATGACGACCATCGCCGGCCAGCATGCGGTAATTACCAAGGCCAAGAAATCCATCGCTGCCTTCAAGCTGCGTGCGGGTACACCTATCGGAATGATGGTAACGCTCCGCGATAAGAGGATGTATGAATTCCTGGATAAGCTGGTTAGCGTGGTTCTTCCCAGGATACGCGATTTCCAGGGCGTGCCGCGCGATGCTTTCGATGGGCAGGGGAATTATACGCTGGGTCTGAAAGAGCAGATCGTGTTCCCTGAGATTGAGTATGACAAGGTGGACAAGACCAGGGGACTTGAGATAACGATAGTTACATCGGCGAAGACGGATGAGGACGGCAGGCGCCTGCTCGAGGCTATCGGTATGCCGTTCAAGAAAAATTAGTAGGGTTTAATTATGGCGAAGTTATGCAAGGTAAATAAGGCGAATCGGCCACCCAAGTACAAGGTGCAGCAGCATAGCCGCTGCAAGTTGTGCGGAAGGCCCAGGGCGTATATGCGCAAGTTCGGCATATGCCGCATCTGCTTCCGCACTTTGGCCCTCAACGGCGAGCTGCCGGGGGTACGGAAATCGAGCTGGTAATATTGTTTGCGGAGTTGTTTATCAATGGTTACTGATCCGATTGCTGATTTGTTGACCCGGGTGCGCAATGCTGCCATGGCACGCCATGACAGCGTGAATGTCCCTGCCTCCAAGATGAAAATCGCGGTTGCCAAGATCCTCAAGGATGAGGGCTTCATCTCCGATTACTCCATCGTGAAAGGCGAACCGCAGCGCATGATCAAGATTACACTTAAATATATCGATAAGCAGCCTGCTTTCATAGGCCTTGAGCGCGTGAGCAAGCCTGGACTCAGGATATACTCCGGGAAGAAGGATATACCCAGGGTTTATGGCGGCCTCGGCATCGCCGTCATCTCAACCTCTAAGGGACTGATGACCGGCCAGGAGGCCTGGAAGAAAAATATAGGCGGCGAAGTATTATGTTACGTATGGTAATTGAATACAGTGAGGTGAACCCGTGTCTCGTATAGGACGCATGCCTGTACCTGTTCCTGCCGGCGTTAAGATCAAGATCGACGGCACAGCGGTTACTGTGGAAGGCAGTAAAGGCAAGCTGACCCGTGAATTCCACCCCGATATCACGATTAAGCAGGAAAGCGGGAATTTGATCGTGACACGCCCGACCGATAACAGGCAGCATCGTTCGCTGCACGGCCTCAGCAGGTCGCTGCTGGCCAATATGGTGGACGGTGTCACCAAAGGTTTTGAGAAGAACCTTGAGTTGAGCGGTGTCGGCTACAGGGCTGCAAAAGAGGGCGATAAACTGAAGCTGCAAATAGGCTACAGCCACCCTGTGGAATTCGACCCGCCCACGGGTATAGATATCACTGTCGCAGGTACCAACAAGATCCGCATATTTGGTGTCGATAAGGAGCTCGTTGGCGAAACGGCAGCTGAAATCAGGCGTATTCGCGTTCCTGACTCCTACAAGGGCAAGGGTGTCAAATATGCCGGTGAAAGACTTCGCCTTAAGCCCGGCAAAGCCGGTAAGACCGCCACGAAAGGGAAATAAAAATGGCTAAAGTAAGTTCGAATGTAGCCCGTAAAAGGCGCCACAAGCGTATCAGGTCCACGGTTGTTGGCACACCGGATCAACCGAGATTGTGCGTTTTCCGCAGCCTGAGCAATATTTATGCACAGATAATCGACGATGCAGAGGGCAAAACGGTTGCCTCGGCAAGCAGCCTGAATACAAAATTACAGGAGCAGTTAAAGGGCAAGAATAAAACCCAGGTTGCCGAATTGGTAGGATCAGAGCTGGCCAAGTCCGCAAAGGAAAAAGGTATAAGCCAGGTTGTATTCGACCGGGGCGGCTATAAATACCATGGCCGGGTCAAAGCTCTGGCTGAAGCGGCGCGCAAAGCCGGTTTAAAATTCTGAGGATTTGAGTATGAAAGCTGATACTAAGATGCATACCGTTATGCCAAGGGTGGATACCAGTGATATGGAGTTCACCGAGAAGCTGGTTTCACTGGACCGCGTGACCAAGGTGGTCAAGGGCGGTAAAAACATGCATTTCCGCGCACTGGTGGTCGTCGGCGACGGCAAGGGGCATGTGGGCGTTGGGTTGGGCAAGGCTCGGGAGGTTCCCGAGGCCATTCGCAAAGCCGGAGTATCGGCTAAAAAGAGCGTAATAAGCGTTGTTTTTAAGGACAAGACTATCCCCCATGAGAGTTTTTCAAAGTTTGGGGCGGCCCGGGTGCTGCTCAAGCCGGCCCCTCCGGGCACCGGCGTCATTGCCGGAGGCGGCGTACGAGCTGTGGTTGAAGCAGCGGGCGTCAGGGACATATTGACCAAATCCCTCGGATGCGCCAATCCGGTCAACGTTACCAGGGCGACCATCCTGGCTCTGGCCAACCTCAGGGATTTCAAAGAAAGCATCAAACGAAGGAAAGGACCGCAGGGGGACGAGGAGATTTAGTCAAGTGGCTAAGATACGTATCAAGTGGATTAAAAGCGATATTGGATATGCGAGCGACCAGAGAAGGACTATACGGGCGCTCGGTTTTCACAGGCTGAACGAAGTGGTCGAAAAAGAGGATACCCCCGTCATCCGGGGCATGATAACCAAAGTCAGACATATGCTTGAAGTAGAAGAGAACGAAAATGGATCAAAGTAATCTTAAACCCCCGGCGGGGGCCAAACATAAGAAAAAACGTGTTGGCTGCGGCGATGGCAGCGGACATGGGACGTTTTCCACACGCGGATGCAAGGGGCAGAAGTCGCGTTCCGGAAGGGACCTGCGTCCTGGCTTCGAAGGTGGCCAGTTGCCACTTATCAGGCGATTGCCCTGGACAAGGGGATTCACTAATGTAGCGAAGATACAGTATAGCCTGGTCAATGTGGGAGACCTGAAAGAATTCGAAGCCGGCGCCCAGGTGGATACTGAGATTTTGGTTGAATCGGGACTGGTAAAGTCGGCGGCTCTGCCTGTCAAGATACTCGGCAAAGGTGAATTGGACAGGGCACTTACAGTCAAGGCCAACAAGTTTTCAGGGACTGCCAGGAACAAGATCGAAGCAGCCGGTGGCAAGGTGGAGGAGATCTAAGTATGCCGCAAACTCAGTCACGGCCCCGCCTGATCCAGGCGATGATAGACGCTTTCTCCCTGCCCGACCTCAGGCAGAAGCTTATCTTCACACTGGCCATGCTGATCGTATTCAGGTTTATTGCCCATGTTCCCATACCCGGCGTGGACCTGGCTCAACTTCAGGAGATTTTTGACCGCAATCAGCTGCTGGGCATGCTTGATCTTTTCAGCGGCGGGGCGATGAGATATTTCAGCATAGCGGCAATGGGCGTATACCCTTATATAACTTCATCGATTATAATGCAGCTTTTAGTGCCGGTTATCCCCGCTTTGCGCAGGCTTTCGGAAGAGGGAGAATCCGGCAGGAACAGGATCAACCAGATAACCCACTGGCTGACCATACCGCTGGCAGCGCTGCAGGGGTTTGCCCAGCTTCAGCTTTTACGCAGCGAGGGCGGCGTGCTGGCTGCCGGTCCGCTGGAGACGGTGGCCATCGTAGTATCGCTTACCGCCGGCACTATGATATGTGTATGGCTGGGTGAGCTCATCACAGAGAGAGGCATCGGTAACGGTGTCTCGATAATCATCTTCGGCGGCATCATCGCCGGACTGCCGGAACAGATAGGACGCGGCATGATAGCCAAGGATAACTGGGCTGGTGTCGGCGTATTTGTACTCCTGGCGCTGGCCACGATAGTTTTGATCGTTATTTTCACTGAGGGGCATCGTCGTATACCGGTGCAGTATGCCCGCACCGCTTTTCGCGGCGGCAAGATGTACCGGCAGGCAGGCTCTACATACATACCACTGCGTGTTAATATGGCGGGCATGATACCGTTGATCTTCGCCATGTCCCTTATGATATTCCCCGGCACCATAGCCAGCTACTTCGCAGCGCCGGCGGGGCAGGAACCTAATTTTGCCAATACAATCATGGAATGGTTCAATCCCAGCACACCCGTACCCATCGGCCTCTTCTACTGGGTCCTGTACTTCGTGCTGGTGGTTGGATTTACCTTTTTCTATACCATGGTTATATTTGAGCAGATGGACCTGGCACGTACCCTGCAGCGACAGGGGGGATTTATACCGGGCGTTCGTCCGGGCAAGCCCACGACGGACTATTTGAATGGAGTGACCAACCGTTTGACCTGGGGTGGCGCCCTTTTCCTGGCCATCGTGGCTATTATGCCGTTTTTCGCCAGTGAGATTACCAATGCATCGGTGATGACTCTTTCGAGCACAGCCATATTGATCGTGGTTGGCGTGGCGCTGGATACCATGAAGCAGATAGAGGCGCAGCTTACCATGCGGCGCTATGAAGGTTTCTTAAAGTAAGGAGGATTTGACAATGTTCTTCATATTGCTTGGAGCGCCCGGGGCGGGGAAGGGTACCCAGGCAGATATTATAGTTAAAGAGATGTCGTTGCCGCATGTAGCGTCAGGAGATCTTTTCAGGAACGCATTGAAGAACGGGACCGACCTTGGAAAGCAGGCTGAATCCTACATGAAGGCTGGCAGACTGGTGCCTGATGAGATAACCATCAAGATGATCCTGGAAAGGATTGAAAAAGGTGATTGCAAAAGCGGTTGTGTGTTCGACGGTTTCCCCCGCACACTCGAACAGGCCAAGGCGCTGGATGTCGCGCTGGAGAAGCAGGGCAAATCGATCGAGAAGGCCATATATATCGAGGTGCCCGAGAGCGTACTGCTCGACAGGCTGACCGGACGCTGGGTATGCCGCACCTGTCAGGCTCCCTTCCATCAAAAGAACCAGCCACCTAAGAAGCCAGGCGTTTGCGATAAGTGCGAAGGCGAGCTTTATCAGAGGGCGGATGATAAGGAAGAGACCATTAAAGAGAGACTGAAGGTTTATTTCGCCCAGACGATGCCGCTGCTTGATTACTACGATAAGCAAGGCAGGCTTTTCAGGTGCAACGGCAATCAGCATATAGACGAGGTGGGCAAAGATATCGTCAAGTTTCTTGAAGGACTGAAATAGAAGAAGTAAATGACAATTATCAAATCGGCCGATGAGATAGCTATTATGCGCGAGGCCGGCAGGATTGTAGCAATAGTGTTGCAGAGTATGAGCCAAGCAGTTAAACCGGGCGTTAAAACGCGGCAGCTCAACGACCTGGCTGAAGATGAACTGGCCGGATGGAAAGGAGCCATAGCGTCGTTCAAAGGCTATAACGGTTTCCCTGCCAGTATCTGTGTGTCGGTAAATGATGAGATCGTTCACGGAATACCCGACAACAGGATGCTGAAGGAAGGCGATATAATATCGCTGGATTTCGGGGTCATTTATAAAGGGTTCCAGGGCGACGCCGCAGTCACCGTTGGTGTCGGCCGGGTAAGTCCTGAAGCAAACCGTCTGATTGAAGTAACCCGGGCATCCTTGATGCAAGGGATAGCGGCCGCTTGTGAAGGCGGGACGCTGGGCGATATTGGATCAGCCATTCAGACTTACGTGGAACAGCGGGGTTACAATGTGGTCAGAGAATATTCGGGTCACGGAATCGGCAGGGATATGCATGAGGACCCGCTGGTGCCCAATTTCGGTAACAAAGGAGAGGGGCTTAAGTTGAAAGAGGGCATGACTCTGGCGCTTGAGCCTATGGTAAACGTCGGTGGCTGGAAAACAAGGCAGAACGCCAACGGTTGGACAGTACATACGGCCGATCACAGCCTTTCGGCGCATTTTGAGCATACTATCGCTATCAGGAGGGGAGACGCCCAGATCCTGACCATACCGTAAGATTCAGTATATGGATAAAAAAGAAGCAATCGAGGTCGAAGGAACAGTAGTTGAATCATTGCCCAATGCTACTTTCAGGGTGGAGTTGGCCAATGGTCATAGGGTACTTGCACATATATCGGGAAAAATGCGCAGACACTACATCAGAATATTGCCGGCAGACAAGGTACTGGTTGAACTGTCACCATACGATCTTACGAGAGGAAGGATCACCTATCGCTTCAAGTAAGTTAAAGAATATTGTTTTGACATAAAGTGAATAAAGGATTATAGTATAAAGCGGTTTTTTTTGGAAACGAGGACATATCGGAAATGAAGGTCAGAGCTTCAGTAAAGAAACGTTGTGAGAAGTGCAAAATAATCCGGCGTCGCGGCGTTGTGCGGGTGATTTGCGTGAACCCTAAACACAAGCAGCGTCAGGGATAGTCACAGGAGTAAATTAGAACATGGCTCGTATTGCAGGCGTTGACATTCCACGGGAAAAGCAGGTGCTTTTCTCCATACAGTATATTCATGGTATCGGATCAAGCGCAAGCAAAAAAATATTGAAGACGCTGAAGATAGATCCGACCAAGAAGGTCAAAGACCTGACAGATGAGGAAGTCAGCCGCATACGTGAACGGATAGACAAGGACTATAACGTAGAGGGTGAGCTTCGCAAAGAGGTCACCATGAATATCAAGCGGTTGATAGAGATAGGCAGCCGCCGTGGGATAAGGCACAAGAGGAACCTGCCGGTGCGAGGACAGAGGACACGTACCAATGCGCGCACCAAGCGTGGAGCCAAGAAGACCGTCGCCGGGCGCGGGCAGAAGCGCGGCGCTACCAAGAAGTAAAGGAGTAACCATCTGATATGCCGCAGAAAAAGAAGGTCAGGACAAAGAAGCGCGAACGGAAGCTGATTCATGAGGGCAAAGCCTTTGTAACATCAACTTTTAACAATACCATTATTACGCTGACGGACGCCAAAGGCGGCGTGATATCGTGGGGTAGTTCGGGTACGGCAGGATTTAAGGGGTCCCGTAAAGGTACACCGTACGCTGCCCAGATGGCTGCCCAGGGGGCCGCCGCCAAGGCGAAGGAACATGGACTGCGCCAGGTTGAGGTCTTCGTGCGCGGACCCGGCAGCGGGCGGGAAGCCGCTATACGGGCTATCCAGGCCTCGGGCATAGTGGTGTCCGGAATACGGGATGTGACACCTGTGCCGCACAACGGATGCAGGGCCAGAAAGAGAAGGCGAGTATAAAAATGGCGAGATATACAGAAGCTTATTGTCGTTTGTGCCGTCGTACGGGCACAAAACTGATGCTGAAGGGCGAAAGGTGTTTTACTGAGAAATGCGCTCTTGAGCGAAGGGCTACACCTCCCGGACCCCATGCGTCGGGCAGGAAGCGCCGGCCCAAGGTATCGGAGCGCGGGCTTCAGCTTATGGAAAAACAGAAGGCCAAGTACACATACGGCACGTTTGAGCGCCAGTTCCGCCGCTTTTTCCAGGAAGCATCGAGAGCGCAGGGGATCACCGGCGAAAACCTGATAATATTACTTGAGCGAAGGCTGGATAACGTCGTGTTCCGTCTGGGATTTGCCGATTCGCGCAGCCAGGCCAGGCAGATCGTACGACATGGACACATAAAGCTCAACGGGCGCAGGACCGATGTCCCGTCCTGCTTGGTTAAAACAGGTGATGTGATCGAGTGGCGCAAAGAGAGCGCAAAGAGCGAATACTACAAGACGCTGGTTGAAAAAGTTGAGGATAAGGACGTGCCGGCTTGGCTGTCATTGGAAAAAGAGAATATGATAGGCCGGGTTGTATCACTGCCGGCCGCAGGAGAGATAAAAACGAATTTCAACGAGAAAGCGATCGTGGAATTCTATTCCCGATAGGAGGATTTTTGGTCCAATTAGCTCTACCAAAAATTGAATGTACGGAGTACCGTGAGAACTACGGCAAGTTCGTTGCCGAGCCACTGGAGAAAGGTTTTGGCGTAATACTGGGCAACAGCATACGGCGCGTGCTACTCAGTTCTCTGCGTGGCGCGGCTATTACCTCCGTTCTGATCGAGGGTATAACGCAGGAGTTCAGCACCATCCCGAATATGAAAGAGGATGTGACTGAATTCCTGATGAATGTGCGTGACGTACGCATCAAACTTCTTTCCAAGACCACTGACACAGGCAAGATGACGCTTAAAGTTAAGGGCAAGGCCGACCTGAAGGCCGGCGATATAGTAATAGAGAATCCGACCGATTTTGAAATAGTTAATGCCGGCCTCTATCTGGCAACTCTGGATTCCAATGAAGCTAAATTGAATATTGAATTTACCGTTAAGGCAGGTAAGGGATACCAGCCGGCAGGCACGGGCGATAGCATGGGCATTATCGTTACCAGCGAGGGGACAAGCAAGGAAATATCGATTGACGCGGTTTTCTCCCCTGTCACGCGCGCCAATTACTCTGTAGAGAGCAGCGGCCCGGGCCAGGGCGCAGGCAAAGAAAGGCTCACACTGGAGATCTGGACTGACAACACGGTAGATCCTATCGAAGCCCTCTCTGAAAGTGTGGCTTTACTCATTGAGCAGTTCAATTGTTTCACCGGCCTGGCCAGGACAATTGCAGATAAAGAGGAAAGTGAAGCCTGGCAGAAATCGATACCCGCGGATGTTTACAACATGCCGCTGGAAAAACTTAACCTCTCGACACACACATACAACAGCCTGCGGCGGGGGGGCATAACCATGACCGGCCAGCTACTTGAGAAAGGCCTGGATGGCCTGATGTCGCTGGGCGGATTCGGGGTAAAATCGAGGGAGGAAGTAGAGGTTGTATTGAAGGATCTGGGAGTCGAGTCGTCAGGCGCCTCTGTTGAGAAAGATAAAAAAAAGAAGGTGCGCGTTAAGAGCGCCGATACTGAAGGTGACAGCGAATGAGACACAGGTTATCAGGGAAAAAGCTGGGCAGACCGACGGCACATCGCTGGTCTTTATACCGTAACCTCGTTACTGACCTGCTGAATCATGGCAAGATAACTACAACGCTGCCCAAGGCGAAAGAAGCCAGGGGCCTGGCTGATAAAATGATCACCCTGGGCAAAGAAGGAAGCCTTGCCTCGCGCAGGCGGGCATTGGCCTTTATCTTCGACGAGCAGGTTGTTGAAAAAGTATTTACCGAGTACGCGCCGAGGTACAAATCGCGTCCGGGCGGCTATACACGTGTTTTAAAGCTGGGATCCCGCGAAGGTGACCGGGCGCCTATGGCGCTCATAGAGATGGTGGAGTAACATTCACTCGCGCGGTGGAGATCTTTAACAAGTTAAGAAAAATTGTTCTCGTTGTCGAATATAACGGTGGACGTTATTTCGGCTTCCAGTGGCAGAAGGCTCAACCTACTATCCAGGATGAGATTGAGAAGGCTATACTCAAGCTGACGGGAGAGGAGCGGCGCGTCATCGCTTCCTGTAGAACTGACACCGGTGTCCATGCCAGTGGGCAGGTGGTGAGCTTCAGAACAGGCTCAGCGCTGCCTGCAAAAGTGTTTGTCAGCGGCCTGAACCATTATCTGCCGCGGGATATCTCGGTTCTCATGGCCGGCGCAGTGTCAGCCAGGTTCAACGTTATGAAAGATGCTGTCAGCCGTCAGTACAGGTATCTGATATTAAACAGGAGGTCGCGAGCGTCCCTGGGAAATGATATTTATTATCATGTGCCAACAAAGCTTGCCGCAGGGCGGATGAACCTGGCCAGTAGACTGCTTGTGGGCGAGCATGATTTTGCTTCATTTGTTACACAGTGGGACAGGGAGGAGAGCACGGTCCGGACTATCTATGATGCCGGGGTTAAGCGCGAGGGCGATTTAATAACCTTCAACGTCAGGGCTAAATCGTTCTTAACACACCAGGTGCGCAACATGGTGGGCACACTGGTAAGGGTTGGAATGGGGAAAATAGGAATAGAGGATTTTAAAAACATATTGGAGATGAAAAAATTGAGCCTGGCCGGGCCTACAGCGCCGGCGCACGGCCTTTGTCTGATAAAAGTCATTTACGCGGATAATTCGGAGTTTAAATATGAAAACCTATGCACCTAAAGCAAGTGAAATCGAAAGGAAATGGCATTTGGTGGACGCCAACGGCCAAACCCTGGGTAGGGTGTCTTCGCAGATTGCCAGGCTTCTCATCGGAAAGCATAAGGCCATGTTCGCCAATAATATGGACACGGGCGATTTCGTGGTAGTCATTAATGCTGAAAAAATAAGAGTCACGGGAAAAAAGCTCTCCAATAAGTATTACCACAGGGTTTCCGGTTATCCGGGCGGAATCAGGTCTGTAACGCTGGGAGAGATGCTGCAGAAGCATCCCGAACGCGTTGTCGAGCATGCCGTTAAGGGCATGCTGCCTAACAGCACGCTGGGCAGGGCTATGTACA
>JAFGHL010000032.1 GCA_016930155.1 Dehalococcoidia bacterium
AATTTCGTGGCCATCAACGGCACTTTAAAAAGCATCTTCAAAATCGTGCGCCCCTACCAGGTCTATGTGCCGTCCTTTGTCGACCTGTGGGGTTTCCACACCGCATCCGACTCGCTCGACCCGGCGCGTCTTTCACCCAGGGAGATCAACGGCAGGATATCGGACAGGGTCAGCGGCCGACTGCGTTCTTATGACGGGATTGCTCACCGCGGGCTTTTCTCGCTGCCGTTGAGGCTGCGTCGTAAATTAGGCCGTTCGCGCCGCATTATAACAGACGCCTCACCCATAGCGGTTCACTGACCGTTATTAAGCGTCTCTTCGCGCTCCGCCTGCATTATGATGAAGCGGTGACCCCCGCGCAGTATATCTCCACGCGGCACAAAGCCGCATTTCTCGAAGCAGGCTCGGGCGCGCAGGTTCCAGTCAAGCGTGCGCAGTATCAGGCTGCGCATCCCGGAGGATTTGAAAATATCACGCATAAAAGTGTTCAGCGTGTCTTCCCCATAACCGCGATCCCAGTATCGCCTCTCGCCTATCATTATTCCGATTTCGGCTGCGTTTTCCGCCAGGTTAAAATTGAAAAGGCTGCAGCAGCCTATATGAATTCGGTCCAGTGTGTCGATGGCCAGTGTGTAAGTCAGGCCGGGGAACTCCAGCTCAGCGCTGTATCTAAGGCGGAATTCTTCGTAGTTGCGTATGAGCGGCTCGGTGGCGTCCAGGCGGCACAGCTCTTCATCCACCCGCCATCTATACTCGGCTGCGGCATCGTCCAGCCGCCGGGGCCGAAGCAGGACCTTATCACCGGTGAGCACGGATTGGCGCTTCAGAAACTCGAAGATAGTGGATCCTGGCAAATCTCAAGCTCTGTCAGCGCGGCCATGGCCGCCTCTTTAATCCTGGTTTCGGGCGATGTTTTCAATTTGTGGAGGGCATTTTTAGCCCGTTGACCGCCGATTTTTCCCAGAGCTGCTATGGCAGCTTCCTGCACCTCATGGTCGGCGTCATTCAATAGGTTCAGCAGGCCGGGGATGGTATCCTCGTCTTCCATCTCGCCGCAGGCCCGTGCCGCCTCGAAACGGAACTGCGCGTTGTCGCTCTGCATCTCTTCATTAAGGTAGTCCAGCCAGCGTGAATCGCAGTTGCGGCCCATGGCATATATGGCGCTGGCCTTGAGCAGCGGATTCTCGCTGAAGTAAAAATCCTCAATATAATTTGCTACGGGCTCCTGCCGAAAGGGGGAGATGGCCTCCAGCGCCCGCCGGCGCAGCGCATCTGGTTCGGAAGGATTCTCCAGGACGCCGAGCAGGGCATCAAAAATATCGTCACCCACTGCCGCAGGCAGTTCCCCCAACTGGGCCATAAGGGCGAATTTACCCATCACCCTGGCGGCGGCCTCCCTGACATCCTGTGATTCATCCATCTTAAGCGTCTTGATCACAGGCAGAGCGAAATTATATTTGTCCTCAAGCTCCAGCCCCTGAAGGGCTTTAATGCGTATGCTGGAGTCGACATCATCAAGGCAAAACTTGAATATGCGTGTGAAATCCAGCCTGGCAATATCCTCTCCCAGGCTGCAGAGCTTCGATATGAGCAGGGAGCGCCTTTCCAGGTTGGCGCTGTTCCAGGCCCTCCTGTATTGGGACAGGTCATCATCATTTAAATCGGATAGTCGGACCAGGTCGGAGTGCCTGATCTCGTCATTTGAATAGAGTGTTTGCGCGATGATTTCGCTCAGCGGTGGCTGTGATTCACTCATTCATCCTCCTCCTCTTCCTCTTCGTCCTCAAATTCACCCTCGTCCTCCGGGGGTGGCCATACCGGACGCGTGTAGCGGTCGATATACTCACCCATCGCCTGGGCCGCCAGGCGTTTCATCTGCTGATCCGACTCCTCAGCTATTTTGGCCAGCTCGCTGAGATCGATCTCGACTTCGAGAACCTGAAGCAGTACCTTCAAGACGGCCAGCGAAGCCTTGGGATTTGGTATACGCGTGGTATACGAAGGGACTTCTCCCAGAAGGCAGATGCCTTCCATGGAGCGCTCTCTGGCGACCCCCAGCAGCAGGCCGTTCAATCCGGCGATCTGGAGGCGGCCGCGCAGCACGACATCATACTTCTTGAGGTGGGCAACCAGGGATGCATCGGTGGCTACACCCCATACCCTGGGCTGCTCGGTGTGGTGTATTTTAGCTATGGCGGCCGCAAATGTGTAGATACGTTGCACTTTGAATTTCCTGCCTACGTCAAGGATGAAATTGGCCAGGTCATAGCCTTTATAAGAAGGCTGTTCGTCGCTGATAAAAAAAAGGATGTCCTTTTTACCGGACGCGTTGTGCCAGTAGAAGAACTTGCCCTCGGGGAACTGCGGAGTTTCGACGATATTGTCCTTGACCATCACGCCGATGGGATCAAAGAAGGTGAACGGTTCGATCTCACCTATCTCCTCGGCGCCCAGCTTCTCCCTCAGGTAGCGCGTCACGATCAGGGAAAGGTTGCCGATGCCCGGCCACGCCGCCACCAGGTCGCAGGCGCGGGGCCGCGGCTCTTTGTGAAAATTGACCAGTTTCTTCATTCCCTTCATTTGGCTGCGACTGAGATGGCGGGGCAGTAGATGCTCGGTGTGTTTACATAGCCGGCTATCCAGCGGGAGTCGCTCCCCATCGCCAGTACTTCCTTCAACAACTGGTATACATTTCCTGAGACCATGGTGTCCTTGACACGTCCTGTGATTTCCCCGTTGTCCACTTTGTAGCCAAGCAGCACGTTCCCGCTGAAATCCCCGTTAAGTATGTTTCCCTGTTCGGCGCCCATCAGTTGCTCGATGATCAGCCCCTCTTTCATATCTTTGACCATATCGGCCTGGGATGTCTTTCCGCCTTCGATTATCAGCGCATGTATTGCAGGGGAGGGCATCCCGCCGTTACGGCCGGCATTGCCCGTACTTGATGATCCGGCTAGCGCCCCGGTGTGAAGGTCGTAATAGAATTGTTCGACCTTTCCATGTTCGATTAGAGCGTTGCGCCTTGCCGGCATCCCTTCGTCATCGAAAGGCGTGCTTCCCGGCTGGTAGGGTATGGTCGGATCATCAGATAAGCATAGGCTGCTGTCGAATATAACCGCGCCCTTTTTATCTTTAATGGGAGAGGCGCCGTCCAGCACTGTCTTGCCGTTAAAGGCAGAGATGAGCGGGGCCAGCAGCGATCCTGCTATGCCGAAAGGCGTGAAAATCACCGGCATGGCGCCCGACTTGATGGCGGCATTGTTCCTGGACAGATCGAGCTGCCTGATGATTTCAGCGGCAACCGGCTCGGGGTCCGCTATGGGACGGCAGGAGCTGCGGATATCTCCTACATAAAGTATATCCCCGTCCCTGACCAGCATACCGTCCATGCTTATACTGAAACTGGTACGCTTGCATGATGCGTGTCCTCCTTCGCTGTTGGCGATTTCGAAAGTGGAAGTGCCGCGGGATATGCTGCCCTCGCAGAGTATCCCCGGCGTGTTGGCGCACACAGCATCTATCACAGCCTGGCCGAGGCTGATCAGACTATTGATTCCGACACGTTCGACCTGCGCATCGTAGACAGCGACTTCTTCGTAAGGCCCGAGTGCGGGGAAGTCGAAGTCCACCGGGTAGCCGAACGGGCTGGTCTCCAGGGCCATATCCACCAGGTCTGCGGGGGCGATATCGCCGCTGGCCTGGGCGAAGCCCATTTTACCGTTCTTGATCAGGCGAAGTGCGAAGGAGACCGACTCCTTGGTCTGGATTTGCTTGAGACGGTTGGCCTCGAACTGCACCGGAGTCCTGACGGATGTTACGCGGAAGACCTCGGCGCTGTCTGCGGACCTGCGGGCGATATCAAGTAGCTTTTCCATTTATTTACCCCCCACCAGGCAGTTCTGTATCCTTATGTGGGGGCTGCCGTTGGAGACGGGCAGCGGCGATTGGCCGGCTTTGCCGCAACCGCCGCCCTGGTTCATATCAAGATCATTGCCGATCAAATCGATGTTGTGCAGCGTGGTGAACACGTTTCCGCTGAGGACTACCGGCCTGATCATCTCGGCTATCTTGCCGTCTCTGATCATATAAGCTTCACCGGCGGAGAATGTGAACATCTCGAGGCTGGTGGTTCCCCCGTACCAGTCCCTGGCGTAAACGCCTTCCTTGATTTCGCTGATCATGTCGTCGAAGGTGGTGTTTCCCGGCTCGATATAGGTATTGGTCATACGTACTATGGGAGGGTAGGCGTAATTGATAGCGCGGGCGTTGCCGGTCGGTTTCTCTCCCATCCTGGCGGCCGTCTCACGGGAATGAAGCCGGCTGTTGAGCACACCTTCTTTGATCAGGTAGGTCTTGCCGGCCGGCGTCCCCTCGTCGTCGTACCTGTAGCTGCCGCGCAGGCCCGGCACAGCTGCGCCGTCCACGATATTGAGATGCTGCGCACCGAACCTGCGTCCCAGCACCATTATTTCCCGCATCTGGGGATTCTCATAGATATGGTCTGCTTCTGAGAGATGGCCGAACGCCTCATGTACGAACACCCCCGCCAGCACCGGATCAAGGACCACGGTATAGGTGCCTCCCTTGACCTCGGGAGCGGAGAGCATGGCTACAGCCCGCCGGGCAATGTCCCTTACCTTCTCCTGCAGGCCTTCCACCGTGGAGAAATCACCCTTGCTGCCTATGCTCAGACCGACCTGCTGTACATCGCCATTGCGGCTGGCGATGGCTGACAGGCGCAGGTTCAAGTCTATGCGGCTTTGCTCGATATAAGAGCCATCGGAGCTGGCGAAAATGACCTTCTTTCTGATATCGCCATACCCGATGCTGGTGGTCTGGATGCCCGGTGTTTCAAGCATGATACGGTTGTATTCATCCAGCAGCGACTTCTTGGCCATGAGGCTGACGGTCAGGGGATTTTTTTTGTACTCTGCTTCGACTTGATCAACGACAGCCGTGGCGGGGCTGAATTCGCTCTTTCCCTTGCCCACATGGGCGGCCTGCTCCACCGCCAGGGCAGCGCTCTCCCCCAGCCTATCGGGGCTGTTAAAGCTGGCAAAGCCCCATCCTCCTTTCAACAGCGCGCGCACACAACCGCCCGCGCCGGCGGTCCTGCCCGCCTCTTCCAATCGCTCACCCCTATAGACAAGGCGGCTCGATTGGCTTTCGTCAAGGCGAACCTCGACGTAATCTGCTTTGAGCTTGCTGATAACGGAAAATAGTTTGTCCTGCATAGGCTATGTTGAACAATTTTAGCAGATAACATCAGATAGGGTGTAAAGAAGGCGTCATGCCCAACGGCAACCCATGGCTGGATGTCTTGTTGACATAACGGCTATTAAATTCAGATAGACTTTTAATACCGTTCGTTATATACTTTTGGCGGAGGTAACCGATGCAACCCAGTCTCGCCGGCAAGATCGAAAAAGCCAAACGATATGCCGAGGAGCCAGAGAGGGTGACCATCCACAATTTTTCGGCCGACTTTCGCGGTGAGAATGACAGCCACACCCTGTCATTCAGTGATGGCCAGTGGTTCTGCAACTGCCATTTCTTCTCCCAGTGGGGTCAGTGCGTTCACATTATGACGTTGCAGCGCCTGCTCGACAGGATGCTCCCCGTAGCGGCCGATACCTCTCCACAGGCTTAATTAACGGCACCTATTCCGTGCGCCGTAATACGGTGCAGAGTCAATTTATCCAAAATTACCGTCCTTAAAGGCTTTTGCGATATCCGCTGCCAGAAACAGTGATCCGGTTGCCAGTATGAGGTCGTTGTCTGAGCATGAAGCCAGAGCCGCCGACAGGGCATGATTTCCATCAATGCTGATGTCCGTCCTTACGCCAAGCCGCCCGAATACCTGCGCCAGTTGTGGCGCGGCGGCCGATCTGGGGTGGCTGGAGCTGGTGACGATTACTTTCCAGGCCGATCCGGCCAGCGTTTTTGCCATGCCGTCGATATCTTTATCGCCGGATGAGCCGAATATTACAAGTAGCTTTTTATAAGGGAAATAGCTATTTATCGAATCGATAAGAGTCTGCATCGAATAGGCATTATGCGCCCCGTCTATTACCAGCAGGGGAGCCCTTTTAAGTATCTGCAGGCGCGCCGGCCACTTAACCTTTTTCAGACCCTCTTCTATATGAATGAGAGTTATCTCCGCGCCGCGCTGCTGCAGGGCCTCCGCGGCCGCCACTGCCAGGCAGGCGTTTTCTATCTGGTGGTCGCCCAGCAGTGGAATTTGGAGTTTATAACTGCCGTTCCTGCTTCTGATGATAAAGGACTGACCGTTCATGTTCCCTCTCAATCGCTTCCATGTTAAGTCTTTTCCCGCCAGCACCAATTCCGATTTTAATAGTCGGCATTTGCCCCTGATGACATTCAGCGCTTCCGGTTTCTGCGGGGCGCTGATGACCATGCGGCCCGGCTTGATGATACCCGCCTTCTCGCCGGCGATTTTAAATAGCGTGTCGCCCAGCACACCGGTATGGTCGTAGCTGATGGAGGTCAATATGCACACGTCGGGATCGGCGACATTGGTCGCATCCAGCCTTCCACCCATCCCCGTTTCCAGCACCTGGAAGTCTGCGCCCATGTCCCTGAAATACAGGAAGGCCATGGCGGTCAGAGCTTCAAAAGTGGTGATTTTACCGAAGCGCGCCCGGTTATTAATAGCCTGCACATGCTTTTGAACGGCGCCTACCAGATGGGCGAAATCCCTTTTGGTTATCCGGCGTCCATCGATGCTGATCCTTTCCTGCCAGGTGTACAGGTGCGGTGAAGTGTAAAGGCCGGTACGGTAGCCGGCGCAGGTCAGGATTGAGGACAGCATAGCCGCCGTACTGCCCTTGCCCTTGGTGCCTGCTATGTGCACCGTTTTTCTGCCCCTGTGCGGCCGGTCCAGCTTATTCAGCAGCGATTCGACCCTGCGCAGGTCGAAGTTGGCCGCGTTATAGGCTGAGGCCTGCGAAACCTCATAATCCGTGAGTCCCGCCAGATATGCGGCGGCGGCGGTATAGTCCATCGTAGACTGAATTATAGCATTGCATGACAAGGCAGGCAGAGGTAGCCGTTCTTGCCGGAGGGAATAAACACGCGGCGGCTTCAGAGCTTTACGAACTTGGGCATGAGACGGCCCTTCCAGAGCGCCTTCCCCTGCATGGTCAGGATCATGGAAGCGAAGGCAATCACAGTCATGAAAATAGCACTGAAGGGGTAGAATAATACGACGTACAGGGGAAAATGGAAACGCATATTGCTGACCGTCCACAGAACCAGGTTGAGAAAGACGGCAATCCCCGCCATGACCGTTATCTCAAGAGGGATCTGAGGCTGGGCCAATCCTATTCCCAGCACAATTGGCGGGCTGACATAGAATATCAGCACCAGCATATACATCAATGTAATGAAATAGGGATCGAAGTTGAATGTGGCGAAGGTGCTCTTGGTCAATCCCTTCCAGGTCTGGTTGAAATCACGGTACATCCTGCAGGAGACCAGGCCGCCGCCGTCCAGCAGTTTATATTTAAGCCCCATGGCATGCACCCGCCTGCCGATGGCGATATCGTCGACCACGTTATGCCTGACCGCCGCATAGCCGCCTGCCGCATCATAGGCGTCCCTGCGGAAGACCAGGAACTGCCCGAGTATGGCAAACAGCAGCGGGTTACGCTGGAGGCGGGTCAGCTCCAGCGGCACTCCGCACAGCATGCCGAGATAAAAGGCTGGAATGCTCAGCAGTTCGGACCACGAGACAACGATCTGCCGGGGCAGCGCCGAAATCAGGCACGTGTCCTCGGCTATCATGGCAGAGGCTGCGCCGCGCAGCATACCCGGCTCGTGGAAGGTATCCGCATCGACAAAAACCAGCAATTCGCCGTTTGCGGCCTCTGCAAGCTGCGAGCAGGCCCAGTGTTTGCCCAGCCAGTCGTCGGGAAGCGGCTTACCTTTCATCAGCACAAGCCCTGGATCTCTGGTTGCAAGCTCCTGCAGTATCTGCCAGGTGCGGTCAGTGGAGTTGTCATCCAGAACAATAACTTGGAAATCGGGGTAATCCTGTGCCAGCAGATCGCCCGCGCACCTGCCGATATTGGCCTCTTCGTTGCGGGCCGGGACCAGCACCGAACAGCGTGGCCAGGCGGCGGGCGCCGGGTAACTGTTAAGACGCCGCAGATACCGCATATTAAAAAGCGATACTGTCAGCAGTACTACCAGGCTGACCACTATAGCTGACTGTATGTAGAACAGGATATCTAAGAATAATATTTGATACACTCGGTCCTACTACTTTAATATAAGGGCCTGTATTGTCCCAGATTACGCATCAGTCATGGGATCTTGCTTTTGGGTAATTTTCGGTCCTTCCAGGTAGCCCGGCCGGAGAGCGTGAGGTACATGGACGAGAATGAAATTGCCGTGATCAGCGACACGCTGACCGGATAAAACGGGATCGTATAAAGCGGCAGCTTGAAGCGCAGATAATAACCGGTGAACAGCAGCAGTGATGCTATTATAGATATGGCTGCCAGCCCCAGCGATAATACAGGGGGATAGTTCGGCATCTTGTGCACGCCAAGTTCTATGACAGGCGCCCAGAATGCGAAATTGATCCACAGCCAGGTGATAAAGGAGAGCGGCACATTAGATCCGCAGGCAGGGAAGCTGTTCTTGGCGAGGCCTTCATGCAATTCTGTCCAGTTATGATACATACGGCAGGAAACATTGTCGGTGCCGTCGAAAAGCCGATAACGCATGCCGGATGAAATTATTTTTTCTGCCAGTTGCAAATCGTCCAGCACGAACTGACGGATACCTTCGAATCCCCCTGTGGCTTCGTAGGAACTGCGGGGAAAGAGCATCAGCTTTCCGCTGGCGGATAAAACATTGATGCTGCGGGGCCTCAAACGGGCAGACAATGGCCTGCTGCCAAAAACACCCAGTGCAAAAATAGGCATTATCAGCTTCTCAGCTAGGCTGCCCAGCTTGTGTCTGGGTATGATTGAAAGCATATCGGCTTTTTCCGTCTTGAGGGCTGCCGCCGAGCATCTCAGCGTGTCGGGCGCATGGACTGTGTCCGCATCGGTGAACAACAGAAGATCGCCATCGGATGCGCGATAAAGCTGATGGCAGGCCCAGTGCTTGCCAATCCATTCAGGAGGCAGCGGTTGACCGCTGATAACCTTGAGACGGCTGTCCGCCTTTGCCAGTTCCGCAAGTATCTTGCCGGTATCGTCCGTAGAGCCGTCATTCAGTACTATGACTTGGAAATCGGGGTAATCCTGCCCCAGCAGCGACCTGACGCAGGCGCCGATATATTCCTCCTCGTTCCTGGCCGGGATTAAAACCGAGATACGCCGCCGGACTTCAAGGTTTTTATAATCTTTCAAATTGCGCAGCACACGCATATTTATACCGGCTATGGTGAGCATGACGAGCATGCATAGCACGATGAGCAAATTAGGCAGCAGTAGAGGATCGCCGGCAATCATTATTTTTTAAACACCTTGCTGACCCAGGGCTGCGGCTCCGGCCAGCTTTTAAAATAGGAATAGCGCCTGATAGTAAGTATAACGGTATGTGTCAATCCGGCGCAGAAGAGGGGCGCCCTGTACATTTTAATAAAGGGATCCTGGACAAGCAGCAGGAAAATAAGGAACAGGAGCATGCCGCACACAGAGCCCCAGACCCAGTTCTTCTGAATAATAAATATAAAACCGATGCAGAGCGCCATGGCCAATGGTCCCAACCAGCCCGTCAGACCCAGCCAGACGCCGAAGGTGGTGGCGACACCCATGCCTCCCCTGAATCCAAGAAAAGGGGAAAAAGCATGACCGATCACCGGCGCAACCGCAACGGCCGCCAGTTCCCAGCCGGAAACACCCGAAAGGAGCTGTGCAAGCCATACTGGCACGGTGCCTTTGAAAGCGTCCAGCAAGGCAGCGATCACATATAGGGTTTTGCTGCCGGCCCGGGCTACATTGGTGGCCCCGGGAGCGCCGTCGCCGTACTCCCTGATATCCCTGCGCAGGAATATTTTGCCTATCCAGACGGAGAAAGGCAAAGAGCCGAGTATCAGCCCCGCGGCTATCCATGCCAGGCTATACATCAGATAATTATTATATAATTAAGCCGTGGAATTTGTCAGCCGCCTGCTTGATGCCTCTCGACGCAACCGTAGCCTGCTGTGCGTTGGGCTGGATCCGGATCCCTCTAAGCTGCCCGTCAAGGATGTCTTCGAGTTCAACAGGGCCATCATCGATGCAACGTCCGACCTGGTCTGTTGCTATAAGCCCAACCTGGCATTCTATGAGGCATTGGGCATACGGGGACTGCAGGCACTTAAGAAAACCGTGGCCTATATTCCGCGGGATATCCCGGTTATCGGCGACGCTAAAAGAGGGGATATTGGCAACACTGCAGCGGCCTATGCCAGGGCGCTTTTCGATTACTATAAATTCGACGCTGTGACGGTCAATCCTTACCTGGGCTACGATTCTGTAAAACCTTTTCTCGATTATCGGAACAAGGGCATATTTGTTCTCTGCCGCACCTCCAACAGCAGTGCTTCCGATTTCCAGGATTTGGTGGACAATTTCGGCATGAAGTTCTACCAGTCGGTCGCGTTGCGCGCTGGCGATTGGAACAAGGGAGGCAATATCGGTCTTGTAGTGGGCGCAACCTATCCCGATGAATTGAAGGAGATAAGGAAGCTGTGCCCGGACATGCCTCTGCTGATACCTGGCATAGGAGCGCAGGGCGGCGATCTGGAGATGTCCGTCAGGTACGGCGTTAACGCCTCCGGTGAGATGGCCATCATAGTGGCCGCCCGCCAGGTTATCTACGCTTCCAAAGGGCCCGACTTCGCGCAGGCGGCCCGCGCAGCTGCACGAGAGCTTCGAGACAGCATCAACAAATTCCGTGGCGTTTAGATACATACGCGGAGGATGTCCCATATGGGTGATGCCGGAAAAGGAACTTTGCGCACTGTTTTCCATATCGACCTCGACGCCTTCTTCGTTACTGTCGAACAGGTGCTTAATCCCAACCTGCGGGACAAGCCCGTGATAGTGGGCGGAAGGCCGGGAGGGAGAGGCGTGGTGGCTTCGGCCTCCTATGAGGCACGCAAGTTCGGGATACACGCTGCCATGCCCCTGGCCAGGGCCAGGCGCCTCTGCCCCAATGCGATTTGCCTGGTTGGTAACCATTACAGATATGCCGAGTTCTCACAAAAGTTTATGCGGATACTGGGCGATTATAGTCCATCTCTCGAATCCGGCGGGCTTGATGAAGCGTATCTTGATGTAACCGGTTGCCAGAACTTCGGCTCCTGGCGGGCGCTTGCTTCCAGGATCAAGGAACATACAAGAAAGGAGACCGGTTTGGTGGCCTCGGTCGGCATAGCCTCGTGTAAGGTCGTGGCCAAGGTAGCCTCCGATGTCGGAAAACCGGATGGGCTGGTTGAGGTGCAGCCTGGGCAGGAAAGAAGCTTTCTTGCCCCTATGCCCGTCGAGAAGTTACCCGGGGTGGGGGATAAAACCGGCAAAGTGCTGCGATCGATGGGAATTCAGACGATCGGCCAGCTGGCGGATATGCCGGACGGTTTGTTTAAGACACGATTTGGGGATGGTATGGTGTGGCTGCAGCAGCACGCCCGCGGCCTCGACGGCAGCCCTGTTGAAGAGAGAGGCGAGGCCAAATCAGTCAGTCGTGAGACCACCTTCGAGCAGGATACCGTGGATTCGGCCATGCTTAAGGCCACCCTTCGTTACTTTGCGGAGAAGCTGGGTGCGGAGTTGAGGGACATGGATAAAATGGCCAGGACTGTAACTCTCAAACTTAGATATGCCGATTTTGAGACTGTTAACCGGGGTTCGACTTCCAGAATGGCCACCAACCTGGACGATGCAATTTTCAGGACGGCTGTGCAATTGCTGGAACCAGCACTGGCTAAAAAATATCTTCCTGTCAGGCTTATCGGGCTCGAAGTGTCGAATTTCACCGGCGCAGGAATGCAGCTGAGCCTGTTCGACGCAGAGACAAAGAGGCTGGAGAAGCTGGACCGTGCAATCGATCGGGTGCGAGATAAATACGGGTTCGACGCCATTCAGACGGGCTATACAATAGAGTTAAAGCGTAAATATGCCGGGCGCCGCATCAAAGATGACAAGCCGCCGACCGCCTAAAACACCTTGAAAACCTTCTTCAGCAACCAGATGATAATCAATATAATACCTATGATGAGGGCAATATTGATCAGCCATCCGAGGCCGGGAATGGCGATGAAGCCTAAAAGCCAGAGTACCAGCAGGATGATGCCGATGATTAATAGAACGTTCATAACCACCTCACTCAGCAGATACCGTATATTCTCTCTGCGATAATTATAACAGCATGACTGAAAATATAGCCAGATATGCACCGCAGTAAGTGCAGTAGGTCTCAGAAATAAAATTGCCATATAATAGTAATAATGAGTTTCAGAGACTGTCTGCAGGTATCGCTGCAGGTATTGCGCTTGAATAAGATGAGATCCGCACTCACCATTCTGGGGATCGTCATGGGTGTAAGCTCGGTTGTGTTCCTGATCTCCTTCGGGCGGGGACACGAGGCTAACCTGATGGGCATTTTTAAAAGCCTGGGCGCTGAGACAATTTATATCACCAGTGCTTCCCAGATGGCCGACCAGATATCCGGTATTACGCGTAAATTGACCATGGAGGATGCCCAGGCGCTGGAGAACACCAGCCGGCTCCCCTCGGTAGCCATGATATCCCCGATGACCGAAAAGATGTCGACCGTCACCTATGCCAACGAGAAAGTCGGCACGGATATAATGGGAGCCATGCCCAATATCCGCAGCATCATCAATTATCCTATCGAGAATGGTTCATATATAGGGGATGAGCATATTATGTCGGGTTCCAGCGTGGCGGTGCTGGGCTCAACGGCCAAAAATAATCTTTTCAAAGACGAGGATCCGCTGGGCAAAAACATACGCATCGACGGCAGGAATTTCGAGGTTATCGGTGTGCTGGAGGCAAAGGGAGGATTCATACCCGGTGCAGACGACTTTATCATGATCCCGCTGACCACCATGCAGGCCAAGCTGATGGGCGAGACCACCACGGAGGGCCGGCCGGTGCAGACAATTGCCGTCAGGGCGCTCTCCCCTGACCACATCGACAGCGCCAAGGACGAGGCGGTATCCGTGCTCAGGCAGCGCCACCATATCCGTGAGGGGGAGGATAACGATTTCTATGTTATGGATATGCGCGATATCATCAACCGGATGAAACAGGCGCTGGAGATTTTTCAGCTTTTCCTGGCCAGCGTCGGCGCCATATCTCTGGTTGTGGGTGGGATAGGTATCATGAATATCATGCTGGTTTCGGTTACCGAAAGAACGCGCGAGATCGGGATCAGGAAAGCTATCGGCGCCAGGCGAAAGGACATCGTGAAGCAATTTCTGGTCGAATCCGCTATTCTCAGCATATCCGGCGGGATTATCGGTATACTTATCGCTTTTTTGTTCGTGCTGATGGTGACTGGGGTTAAACTGGGAGGCTATACGGTCCAGGCGCCTTTCTCGTTCGATATAGTCCTGCTTGCCCTGGCCGTGTCCACCTTTATTGGCATAGCATCCGGCCTTTACCCGGCTTTCCGTGCTGCCGGCATGGACCCAGTGGAATCGCTACGCTACCAGTAGGAGACAATGATGGAAAAGGTTGAGATAGAGAGGCGCAAACAAATCCTCGTGGTGAAGATAAACCGGCCTGAAGCACGCAACGCTGTAGACGCGGAAACAGCCGGCCTGCTGGAAGCGGCTGTGAACGAATTTCAGCGAGATAAAGGGCTCAGGGTTATGGTGTTGACAGGTTCCGGGGACCTTTCATTCTGTGCCGGCGCCGACCTGAAAGCCGCCAGGGAATTAATAGAGAGAAGAGGCGCTGAGAGAAGCGGCCCGATGGGTTTCAGCCGTATCACCGATACAGGCAAGCCGGCCATAGCGGCCGTCAATGGATACTGCCTGGCGGGAGGGCTGGAACTGGCCTGCTGGTGCGATTTCCGCATAGCGTCTGCCGGGGCAAAATTCGGTGTGGTCAACCGCCGCTGGGGTGTACCGCTTATCGACGGCGGCACGCAAAGGCTGCCCCGCATTGTGGGTCTGGGCAATGCGCTCTACCTGATCGAGAGCGGCGCCATGATAAACGCCGAGCATGCGTTGAGGATGGGCCTGATTCAGGAGATAGTGCCTGACGGGACGGCCCTGGACAGGGCGGTTGAGCTGGCTGTTAGGATGGCGGAGTACCCGTGGACCAGCTTGATCAATGACCGCAGGGCCGCTTACGAGGGGTTGACCCTCGATTTGCCGCGAGGCATCAAGCGGGAAAAAGAGATACATGCCGAGTTTTTCCGGGACGTGGAGATGTTCGAAGGGTTGGAGAGGTTCAAACAGGGCCGGAGGCCGGCGCCGCCAACGCCGCCGGTATAGACGGCTAACGAATGTAATCCCCTACATCTGCTGGATTTTTAAGTTCTTCACCAGGCAGAGTATGCGGCAACTGATCTCAAGCAGTTCCGTAATAACGTAGGCTTCCTCAAGGGTCATGCCTCTGGCAAAGCTGCCGTGGCGGTGAACCATGACCACCGCATGCGTTTTCAGCGCTTCGGCGATCTCCTCTGCCGCTCCGCCCGGCTGCGGCTCCAGGCCGAATCCTACTACCGGCACTTCAGGTATAAAGAGCTTTCCTCCCTCATCCTCTGAATGGATGACATGCCGGACAAAGGAGAGGGCTGTAGCATGAATCGGGTGGCTGTGTACGATGGCCTTGAACAATCCCTTGCGGTAGATGGCCCGGTGCACCTGTAGTTCCGTCGAAGCGAGGCGGGTGTTTTCGTCGTCTTTTTCAAGGCCGGTTCTGATCAGGTCCGATTCAGACAGATAACCCAGGCGGCTGCCGCTGCGCGTGATTACGACGCTGTCCTGGTCCCTGACGCTCAGGTTGCCGCCGTGTACGGAAACCATGCCGCGGCTGTAGAGTTCCGATCCTACGGACTGAAAGTGGGTTAAAAATTCGCTGATCACCGTCCGGCCTCCTGCGGAAGTGCTATTTCTTTTGAGACGTGTTGAGTTTCTTCATCAGGCGGGATTTTTTGCGGGCTGCGGTATTGGGATGTATCACCCTGCGTTTGGCCGCCTTGTCCAGGGAGCTTATGGCCTCTGTTACGGCCGCACCGGCCTCAGCGCCTTTTTTAGAGGCTATGAGCTTTTCCGCTCTGGTGACCTTGCTCTTGGTACCGCTTCTAATGGCCTTATTGCGTTCTGCTTTCCTTTCAGCAGATCTGGCTGATTTTTCCGCTGTCTTAGTCTTGGGCAAGTGACTACCTCCTTTGATATCACGAACTGACGTTCATCCTGGCATTGTTGGCCTTGGTGGCATTGATAACGCCGCGCAGCCTCATAAGCCTGTTCAATATATGGTTCAATTGTGCCATGTTCTTAATCTCTATCGTGGCAAACATGGTGAACACATCATCGCTATACTGTGTGTTAACACTGGTAATATTAATCTTCTCTTCGGCAACCGTCGTTGTAATATCCCTCAGCAGCCCCACCCGGTCGAAAGCCTCCACCTGTATGTCTACCGGGTACACGTCCTCCATCTGGCCCCAGCTCACGTTGATCAGCCGCTCCTGCTCTTCCTCGTTTACAACGTTCATGCAGTTTTTGCGGTGTACGGTGATGCCATGGCTACGCGTAATGTACCCGATAATATCATCACCGGGCACCGGATGGCAACATTGAGCAAGGTGCGTGAGCAGGTCACCCACGCCCAGCACCTGTATGCCGGAACCCTTATGCCGTGTCGGTGCGGCCGTGGGCTTGGCCAGGGGTATCTCCTCCGGCTCTCCTGCCAGTTTGGTAGCGATCTGGTGTGGCGTAATGCCTCCGTAACCCACGGCAGCAAAGAAGTCATCAGTAGTGTCAAAACCGAGCTGCCCGGCGAGCTCCTCGTAGTTGGCCACGTCGACCCCCATCCGTTTGAGCTCTTTTTCAAGTATAGCCCTGCCCCGCTCGATATTCTGCGTTCGCTCTTGCTTCTTGTACCATGCACGGATCTTCTCTTTGGCATGGGCGGTCTTGACGAAACCCAGATCAGGGTTGATCCAGTCCAGGCTCGGCGCTTTCTCCGTCTTGCTGGCCACTATCTCGACTATATCGCTGTTCTTGAGCTCATAGTTGAGGGGAACCAACTTGCCGTTGACTTTTGCGCCGATGCAGCGGTGGCCGAGATCCGTGTGGATGCGGTAGGCGAAATCCAGAGGTGTGGCGCCGCTCGGGAAAGGCCTTATCTCCCCCTTCGGAGTGTAAACGAAGACCTGGTCAACGAAGAAGTCCTCTTTCAGCGAGGTCAGGAACTCCTCGCTGTCCAGCGAGCTTTGCCAGTCGATGAGCTGGCGCAGCCAGGAGATCTTCTCCTCGAAATTCAGGTCAGGCTTGGCCCCTTCTTTATAGCGCCAGTGAGCTGCGACGCCGTATTCTGACATACGGTGCATCTCGTAAGTGCGGATCTGTATTTCCAGCGGTGTGGAGGCGCCGTCGCCTACCATGACAGTGGTGTGCAAAGACTGATACCCGTTGTCCTTGGGGTTGGCGATATAGTCGTTGAATTCTTCCGTGATGGGGTGCCAGGTGTTGTGTATGATGCCCAACACCTTGTAGCAGTCAGGGACGGTATTGACCAGCACACGCAGCGCGAAAAGGTCGTGGATATCGCCGAAGCTCCTGCCGATGGCTGTGTATCTTTGTATCTTATTGAAGATACTGAAGATATGCTTGGGCCGGCCGTATACCTCGCCCTGTATGCCCGCGATGACCATCTCGTCGCGCAGTACGCGGGCGGCGTCGTCGATGAAGCCTTCTCGCAGCGATCGGCGCACGGCCACCATGCGTGCGATCTCGCGGTACTGCTCGGGCTGCAGATATCTAAAAGACAGGTCCTCAAGCTGCCATTTGATCTCCCATATGCCCAGCCTGTGAGCCAGCGGGGCATATATCTCCAGTGTCTCCTGGGCGATGGCCTGCCTCCTGTCGGGCGGCAATGCCTCCAGCGTGCTCATGTTATGAAGCCTGTCAGCCAGCTTGATGAAGACCACGCGCAGGTCCTCGGCCATGGCGATAAGCATCTTGCGAAGGTTCTCCGCCTGCGTTTCCTGGCTACTGACCGCTATATCGCGCCTCCACGCCAGCCTGCTCAGCTTGGTCACACCGTCCACCAGCTTGCTTACATCGGGTCCGAACTGCTTTTCAAGTTGTGAGATCGGTATATTGCAGTCTTCCGGTACATCATGCAGGAGTGCGGCAGCCAGCGTGGATGCGTCGAGCTGCAGGTCGGCCAGGGTTATGGCCGTTTGCAGTGGATGTTCCAGGAAGGGCACGCCGGATTTGCGCTTCTGGCCGTCATGCGCCTTGAGGGCATAGTTGTAGGCAGCCTCCACGATAGCCAGCTTGTCGGGAGGCAGGTATTCCCTGGCCTTGGCAAACAGTGGACTGGGATCCATACGCACTCCAATCAACTGTATAATAAAGCATGGCTACAATCCGTGGCAAATGCTTTCCGTATTTAATGTGACTTCGGTCATTTGCATGCCGTATCCAGGATATTATTATATTTTCACTGACGGTACCGAATATTCATTAATAATCTGATTGCGGCTGGGGCAACCCGTCATCAAACTAAACAAATAGCCGGAGGTATTTTAGATGAAAATTGTAAAACTGTGCCGCGAAGGCTCGTGCTGCCCGGTAGTAACCGTATTCGAGGACAAAGTTGAGATCGGCGAAGAAGCTAATACCTGCGTACTGACCCGCGATGAGTTCGAGATTCTCAAAGAGAAGATTCTCGCCAGGGAAATCTAAAAACAGCTTAAGTCGAGAATCGATAGGGTCCACCGTCCCGCCCGGTGGATCCTATTTTGTATAGCTTAAACTAATACTGAGATTTGAACTTCCCCCGCTGTAAATGTATCCTTGTTAAGCCGTTTTTTAAGTGATAAAGGAAAGGGAATATCATGAACACCGCAAAATTTGAAGAGATGAACAGCATATTTTTCCCCCGCAATGCAGCGGTCATAGGTGCGTCACCCAAGGATAATTACACCTATTCCCTGCTGGCAACAAAAATACGCGACAGACTCTACTTTGTGAATCCCAACTACGGGGAGGTGCTGGGCAGGAAGTCATACGCAAGCATCCTTGATATAGATGTTCCTATTGATTACGCTGTCATAGCGGTCCCGGCTCAATTTGTATTGGGCGCTGTCGGCGACTGCATCGGAAAGGGGGTCAAGGGCGTACATATATTTACATCGGGTTTCGGCGAGACCGGTCTTCCGGAGGGAATCAGGCTGGAGAAGAAACTGGCGGACCTGGTGAAAGGGAAAATAAGGGTAATAGGGCCCAACTGCATGGGCTCGTATTGTCCCAAATCGGGTCTATCGTTTAATCCCGCATCCACTAACGTAGAGGGGAATATAGGCGTCATCACCCAGAGTGGTACCTTTGCCCAGGTATTTGTCTATGCGGGCAGGACCATGAACATGAGAATCAGCAAGATGGTCAGCTACGGGAATGCTGTCGATCTCGATTGCCCCGATTTCCTGGAATACCTGGCGGATGACCCCGATACCAGCGTAATCGCCCTCTATATAGAAGGTATCAAGGATGGGAAGCGGTTAAGGGCTGCGCTGGAGTATGCGGCAGGTAAAAAACCTCTGGTTGCGCTTAAAGGTGGTGTGACCGGGGCGGGTGTGCGCGTGGCGTCGTCGCACACAGGTTCACTGGCAGGGGCGGGACAAACATGGTCGACCATGTTTAAGCAGAGCGGCGTAGTGCAGGTTGATGATGTTGATGACCTTCTTAACACAGCTAAAACGATGAGCTTATCCGCGATCCCATCGGGTAATGGAGTATCTATTGTGACTTATTCCGGCGGCTTCGCTGTGGTTCAGAGTGACATGTGTGTAAAGGCCGGCCTTCAGGTGCCGCAATTCTCCCAAAAGGCTATTGATGAGTTGAGGAAGTTTGTCCCGGCCGCAGGCACCATGATAGGCAACCCGCTCGATTCCTGGCAGCTGTTTTACAAGTATTCGGGCGAGGGTAGGTTGTCGGATGTGCTGCGCATTGTATCGGGTGAGAAGCAGATTCATAGCATTATTTTGCAGTTCGATGTTATAAGATTCATGACCCTGATGTGGGGTCAGGGTGCAGAAGAAAAGCTCGAAGCCATAGCAGGGGATTTTCTGGCCGGATGCCGGTATGCGCGCGATGAAGCCGGCAGGCTGGTCATAATCACCATATCCCTGGATCCATATACTGATAACGAAATGGAAAGAAGCCTCTCAGTTTTTCTCAGGAAGATGTGCGAGGAGGAGGGATTTCACGTGGTTCCTTCACTCGGGGAGGCCATCAGAACGGTAGCTTACATGTATAAGTACGCTGCCATTAAAAATAAATCGTGAAAGGGGGTTGAGGCATGGAGGGAACGACCGGCTTTGCGGTCGTTCTGGTTGACCGTCTGTAATATAATAATGGACTGATAGGGAGAATGAATTTATTTAAAGCACCGCGAGGCACGGCCGATATTTTACCGGATGAGCAACCATACTGGCGCTATATCGAAGGCAGGGCGCTGGAGATTTGCCGCCTTTACGGGTTCAGCCGCATCAGCACCCCTATTTTTGAGGAGGCTGGCCTCTTTCTGCGCAGCGTGGGAGAGGGTACGGATATCGTTAGCAAGGAGATGTACATCTTCAAGGACCGCAGCGATAACGAGATGGCCCTCAGACCGGAGGGCACGGCGCCTGTTTGCCGCGCTTATCTGGAACACGGTATGGATAACCTCCCTCAACCTGTAAAGCTGTTCTATTTCGCCGATATCTTCCGATACGAGAGGCCCCAGGCCGGGCGTTACCGTCAGCACCACCAGTTCGGTTGCGAGGCTATCGGTGATCAATCTCCCGTGCTGGATGCTGAAATAATCCATATGGCGCTGAGTTTTTTCGAGTCACTGGGCCTGACGAACTTCTCACTGCAGCTAAACAGTATCGGCTGTAAGAAATGCCGGCCCGGCCATCTACAGAAATTGAAGGAACACTATGCTCCGCTGAGAGAGCAGCTGTGTGACGACTGCCGCATCCGGCTTGAGAAGAATCCTTTGAGGCTGCTGGATTGCAAGAAGCCTGCTTGCCAGTCCGCGGCCGATCTGGCCCCCAAAAGTGCCGACTATCTTTGTCCGGAATGCGGCCGGCACTTCGAATCTTTGAAGAGTTATCTCGCTGCCCTCAAGATCAAGTTTGTTTTAAACCACAGGCTTGTAAGGGGGCTGGATTACTACACTAAAACTGTATTTGAGATTCAGCCTGCGGACGGCGGATCGCAGAGCGCCCTGGGCGGCGGCGGACGTTACGATGATCTGATCGCCATGATAGGCGGCAAGCCTGTGCCCGGCATAGGTTTTGCCGCCGGGCTGGAGCGCATCGTACTGAACTTGAAGACGCAGAATATAAAGGTTGCTCCGGTAGAAAGACCGGCGGTTTATCTCGCCTGTCTGGGAGACGACGCCCGCGCAGAGGCTGTAAAGGTTTCAGCGGTGCTGCGCGCTGAAGATATTGCGCTGCTCATTTCTTCGGGCGAGCGCAGCCTAAAGGCCCAGCTGAGAAATGCCAATACCGCCGGTGTCAGGTATGCGGCCATCATCGGTGGCGATGAGATGAAGGCCGGCACTGTTATGGTGCGCAACATGGAAACGGGCGAACAGCAGGAGATGCGGCCGGATGAGCTTGTCGTGCTTCTCAAGGACGCCAAATAACAGGCAGGAGAATATCGGGATGGATACTTTCGAAGCTATTTTCCGCAGGCGCAGCGTGCGCCAGTACAGGGACACCCCCGTTGCCGAGGATGTTCTCAACAGGGTACTGGAAGCCGCACGCTGGGCGCCCTCTTGGGCTAATACGCAGTGCACGCGCTACGTGGTTGTAAGGGATTCGGAGACTAAAATCCGCCTGGCGGACTGCCTGAACAAAGGCAATCCCGCCGCCGAGGCTATCAGGCGCGCTCCCGTTGTTATTGTTGCCTGCGCTGAACTGGGCAAATCCGGTTACTATAAAGGTAATGTGTCTACGGACAGGGGTGACTGGTTCATGTTCGATGTCGGCATCGCCATGCAGAACCTGGCGCTGGCGGCCTGTGCCATGGGCCTGGGGACGGTGCATGTGGGATATATACCCGACTCGAAAAAAGTTGATGCCATACTCGGCCTGCCGGAAGGTGTGGTCTCGGTGGAGATGACCCCGCTCGGCTATCCAGCCGGCGAGCCAAAAGGGCCGCCGCGCAGGGAGATGTCGGAGCTGGTATTTTACGAAAAGTACGGCAGGCATTAGAATTTAGGCAGCATTCCTCACAGGACAGTCACCGCCCGCTGCGGCTGAGGCAGCCGGAACAGCTTCACCGTGCGGGCCTGTAATTTTATAAAGGAGGGAGATATGGCCAGGACGATCGCAGAGATCAATGAGAAAATCAAAAAAGGCCGGGCGGTCGTGGTCACTGCTGAAGAAGTGATCGGCATCGCCCGCAGGAAAGGAGTCGCAGCCGCAGCCAGAGAGATAGATGTTGTGACTACCGGGACCTTCGGACCGATGTGCTCCTCCAGCGCCTATATGAACCTTGGCCATACCAAACCCAGGATGAAGGTGGGTGGGGGCAGGGTCTACCTCAATGATGTGCCGGCTTATACGGGTGTAGCGGCCGTTGATATCATACTGGGCGCAACAGCCATGCCGGATGACGACCCCAAAAACAGGATATATCCGGGTGAGTTTAACTATGGCGGCGGCCATGTAATCGAGGAACTTGTTGCGGGAAAGGATATCCGGATGGTGGCCAGCGGCTATGGTACAGACTGTTATCCGCGAAAAAAGCTGGAGACATTGATAAATATCAATACCATCAATGAGGCCATCCTGTTTAACCTGCGCAATGCTTACCAGAATTACAACGTGGGCGTAAACGTCAGCAACCGTATGATTTATACGTATATGGGCGTTCTCAAGCCCAGGCTGGGCAACGCCAATTTCTGCTCCGCGGGCCAGCTTGCTCCACTGTTGAACGACCCTCTGTACAAGACGATCGGCATCGGCACACGCATTTTCCTGGGTGGCGGCGTCGGTTATGTGGCATGGCACGGAACGCAGCATAATCCGTCCGCGCCCCGCACGAAGAAGGGCGTTCCCACACGCGGTGCGGGTACGCTGGCGGTTATCGGCGATCTCAAGCAAATGAATGCTAAATGGCTGGTGGGAACCAGCTTCCTGGGCTATGGCGCAACATTGACCGTCGGCATAGGTGTGCCCATACCTATTTTAAACGAGGAGATACTGCGGTATACGCTGGTGACCGATGCGGATATCCTTGCGCCGGTGGTGGACTATTCAGATGCCTACCCCAACAGGAAGCCGGATGTGCTGGCCGAGGTCAGCTATGCCGATCTGAAATCAGGGAAGATCAACGTGGGCGGCAAAGATGTTCCGACGGCATCACTGTCGAGCTACCCCGGAGCGGTGGAGATAGCATCCACGCTCAAACAATGGATCAGAAGCGGCAGGTTCCTGTTGAGTGAGCCGGTTGCGCTCCTGCCCGGCGTGGAATCCGGCATCAAGCTCAATACCCTTGAGGAAAGGCCGTTGCCCTGAAGGAGGCGTAGATTATGAAGGTTGCAAAGAAAATCGTATTACATTTTCCCCAGCAGACCATTGATAAGCCCATCGTCAGCGGCCTCATCAGGGAGTTCGGGCTGGACTTCAATATTCTCAAGGCTTCCATCTCCCCGGGCGAGGAAGGCCTGATGATCATGGAGTTGACCGGCGAACAGAAGGACTATAACCGCGGCATAAAATATCTGCGGGAGGCGGGGCTTGAGATTCAGTACCTCAGCCAGGACGTTTGGCGCAACGACGATAGATGCACCCATTGCGGAGCATGTATAACCATGTGCCCCACAAGGGCGTTCACGCTCGAGGAGAAGACGCGCAGGGTATTGTTCGATAACTCAAAATGCATAGTTTGCGAGCTGTGCGTAAGGGCCTGCCCGCCCAGGGCCATGGAGCTGAAATTCTAAGCGGGCGGGTTTAAAAACCCGCCCCTACGAGGGCAGGGGGCGCGCCTTAAAGTGTGCCCGGGAACACTGGCATGTACGATCAGCGCACCTATCGCCGCAGCATCAAAGATGGGGACCTTGTATCCTTTCAGGCGGTTGTGAAGGAGACGGACCTTTATATACGGGCCTCGAGAGACCTCAGCGCTGTAGCTGTGGCTGCTATCACAGAGATACGAGACCCGCTGGAGCGTTATATCAGCGAGCATCCCGTTTTCCTGCATAGCCTGGAGCCGCTGCAGGTGGGGCCGGACGCGCCTGAGATCGTGCGAAGGATGGCGGAGGCTGCCGGTCTGGCGAATGTCGGTCCGATGGCGGCGGTGGCGGGCGCTGTCGCGCAGATGGTTGGTGAAAAACTGTTACATTTGTCAGGCGAGGTAATTGTTGAGAACGGCGGCGATATCTATCTCAAGGTCAGCAGGAAAAGGGTGATCGCTATTTTTGCCGGCGAATCCGAGTTTACAGGCAAGCTGGCTATCGAGGTTGAGCCGGACCGCACGCCGCTGGGGGTCTGTACATCGTCCGGGAGGGTCGGACCATCGCTCAGCCTGGGGATGGCGGACGCGGCAGTTGTCATCGCGCCGTCTGCGGCGCTGGCTGACGCCGCGGCGACGGCAGTGGGCAATGCGGTGAAAAGCGAGAGGGACGTTGACGCCGCGCTTGAGCTCGGCCGCAGAATCAGAGGGATCAGCGGAATCGTTGTAATAGCCGGCAGCAATATGGGCGCCTGGGGCGATATCAAACTGGTGAGAATCTAGCCTGCCGGACTAACCGCTGCAGCAGTGTACGCTGATGGTGATGGTAAAGGAGTCGGATCCTCCCTTCCCATCAGATACTTCACAGGTGATAGTATAATTTGCTGCATCAATTGGAGGACGCCAGAATATTTTTGGACCATTTCCGGTCAGTGTTCCCCCCGATGCTTTCCATATATATGTTAGGTTGTCTTTATCGGAATCTGTAGCTACGCACTCAAAGTAAGCAGTATCGGTTCTCTTAATAACAGGTGGATAATTCTTCTGCTCTGCATCGGTTGGATTACGTTTCATAATAATTGTTCGTCCTGCCGGCATGAACTTGATGGCAGTGATCACCGGCGGGTTGTTGGGTTTTTCCGGCACCATGACGGCGGTCTCCTGTGAGGTCGCCCCGCCCTTTCCGTCGCTGACCACCACGGTGATCAAATAGCTGCCGGGATCTGCGGGGGCTATCCAGGTCACGGCAGCGCCTGTGCTGTCGACCATGCCGCCGGTGGTTGTCCAGCGGTAAATAAGCTCATCTCCATCAGGGTCGCTCGCCGCACAGACGATATTCGATTTACCGAGAGGCTCAACCACAGCGGTGTCGGCATGAAGGTCCGCGATGACCGGCGCGTTGTTGACCGGTTCGGGGGGCGCCTGGACCGGCTGGCTATCGGGTTGCCCGCCGCAGCCGGAAAGGACAGCGGGAAGGATCAGGCCGAGCGCGCATATTAACGAAAGGCGTGGACTTAAATTTGAACGCATAGTGAGAAAACCTCCTGTCTCAGAGGGTATGCGGGAGCTATATTTTGTCCTTGGACATCATTTTACTGATCCAGAACTGGTGTGCAAAGAACGACCCCGGGTGCACTATTATAATAATGACCGCCAGGATAAAGAGGGCTACGTCGTAGTACATCGACTGAATAGGGGTTAATCCTCCAAACATCTGCTCCCATATGCCGAAGCATTCGCACTCAGGGTACTGTTCGAGGCCCTGGGAAATCATGTATGAGTTATTGGCCATGAAACCCAGCACCATCGGCAGCACCAGTATGGCCATAACGCGGGGCCAGATACCTATGACAAGCAGGAGACCGAGCCCCACCTCAAAGGCAGGCAGTATCCAGGGAATGAAGACCAGGCCGATGAAACGGGCGAATTCCGGAGTCATGAGGAAATCAGGGATGAACCTGTCGAGGAATTCTGTCTGCCCGGGTATCTGTCCCAGGTTGGCCAGCTTACCGCCGCCTGCGAAGATGAGTGTCAGCCCGATGAGCAGGCATGCAACGATGCTGATGACACTGCGCACCATGGGTTGTTTATCGTATTCGTAGTCCAATGGCATAATACCATCCTTCTTTCACCAAATGGGTCTTGACTTGCAGAAAATTATAATCTACACTATTGCGAGTATGCAAACCTTGGTTGATGGTGAGTCTTAAGCTGGCTGCCTCTTAAATCGGGAGACCATATTGCCGGGATTAAGACTCCCAGCGTGTGTTTCAAGAGGTCCTGGGCCATATAGACCCGTCAGTATCCATGGTGCATAGTTATTATCAACAAGGAGGCATCAATGGCCCTAACGGACAAAAATCTTACCTGTGCCGAATGCGGTGGATCGTTTGTATTCACGGTAGGCGAGCAGGAATTCTATCAGTCAAAAGGACTTCAGAACGAGCCCAAGCGTTGCCCTGATTGCAGGACCAGCAGGAAACAGTCCCGCTCAGGTGGCGCCGGCAAACCCAGGCAGATGTTCAAAGCCACCTGCGCAAGGTGCGGTGCCGAGTGCGAAGTACCCTTTGAGCCGAGACAGGAACGTCCGGTTTACTGCAGCAACTGCTACGCGTCGTCCAAACCGGAACGTTAAATATATTGCTCCCGCAGTCTCCCGCGGGAGCCACCATACACTGATAGCTGCGGGGCGGCAGAGTGGTCTTTAGTGAAAGTAGGCGTCTGCAAATTAAAGATCCATATCCCGGGGAGCAGGTCTCTCAAGGATAAAAGGAGCATCGTCAAATCCCTTGTAATGCGCCTGCAGAAACAGTTCAACATCTCTATCGCCGAGGTCGATGACCATGACCTGTGGCAGATGACAACCATCGGATTGGCCTGTGTCTCCAACCACAATAACCGCGTTGACGAGGTGATCAGCGCAGCCATTAGCCTGATCCAACACGATTATCCTTCCGTTGAGATCGTGGGAAAAGAGATCGAAACCTACTGAATCAGGTTTAAATCCCCCGCGGTATAATTGAAACATGGATACCTCCGCGTTCCTCGATTATCTTAAAAACGATCCCGAGTATAAGGACCAGATCGTTCATGTGCAATATATACCTCCGCGCGACGCAAAGCCCGGCTGGCCGGACAAGCCCCTTCACCCCGTTCTGCAGGAACGGCTCGACAAGCTGGAATTGAGCACGCTGTATTTACACCAGGCTGAGGCCGTTAATAGAATCAGGCTGGGTAAAAATGTGATGGTGGCAACACCCAGCGCCAGCGGCAAAACCCTCTGCTACAACATCCCTGTGCTGAATACCATGCTCGAGGAGCCTTTTGCCCGCGCCCTCTACCTTTTTCCCACCAAGGCCCTGGCCCAGGACCAGTTGCGTGGGCTTACCTGGCTGGCCGGGGGAACCATTACTCTGCCCTGGGAATGCGCCACTTACGATGGGGATACGCCGGGGGAAGACCGCCCAGGCATCAGGAAAAGAGCACGAATTGTGCTCACTAACCCGGATATGCTGCATGCAGGCATCCTGCCGAACCATAAATCCTGGGACAGGTTCTTCAAGCGTCTCAAATATGTGGTGGTTGATGAGGGGCATATATACCGCGGGGTGTTCGGATCACACGTGGCCTGCGTCCTGCGCAGGTTGAGACGCATTTGTGCTCATTACGGAAGCAGACCACAATTTGTGTTCTGCTCTGCAACGATTGCCAATCCGGGGCAGCATGCTGAGGGGTTGGCTGGTCTGCCTTGCGAAGTCGTGGATGGCGATGGCGCTCCCTACGGGGGCAAGGCATTCGTCTTCTGGAACCCCCCCATCGTTGACGAGGCCCGCAGCCTGCGGCGCAGCGCCAACAGCGAGGCGACCCACCTTTTCACAGAGCTTGTACGCAGGCAGGTGCGTACCCTTGCTTTTGCCTCCACGCGCAGATTGACTGAGCTGATCTATGTATACAGTCGAGACCTGCTGGGCAGCCCCCTGAGTGAAAAGATCAAGCCCTACAGGGCCGGTTACCTGGCCACCGACAGGCGGGAGATTGAGCGGGAGTTGTTCTCGGGTGAGCTGCTGGGGGCGGTGGCTACCAGCGCTCTCGAACTGGGAATCGACATCGGCGGGCTGGATGCTACAGTCCTGACGGGCTATCCGGGCAGTATCGCCAGCACCTGGCAGCAGGCAGGGCGAAGCGGGAGGCGGGGTGAACGGTCGATCACATTTCTGGTGGCGCAGAACAATCCGCTGGACCAGTATTTCATGCATAACCCCGATTTCTTCTTCGGCAAACCTTTTGAACATGCCCTGATCAATTGGGAGAACATCAATATACTTCACCCGCACTTGCTCTGCGCCGCCTGGGAGAAACATATAGACGAGAAAGACAGGGAATATTTCGGCCATGCGCTGGATGCGGCCCTGGACGAGCTGGGAGAAGATGGGAGGCTAAGGAGGGAGGGCGACCGATGGCACATCGCGCCCCGGCTCTCACATCCGGCACAGGGAGTGAACATCAGGGCCGCCTCATCCGATCAATATCAGTTGCTGGATGTTTCCAGAGGTTATCAGATACTGGAGACCATCGAGGAGGACCATGCCTTCTGGCAGGTGCATCCCGGCGCCATCTATCTGCACCAGGGCGATTCTTATTTTGTTAAAGAGCTTGATATCGAGAAGCATATAGCTGTGGTTGAGCCAGCCGCAGTACCTTATTACACGCAGACCATGGAGTTGACCGATATCAAGGTGCTGCAGCAGATGAAGGAGAAGGAGTCCGGAGGCGTGAAAATATGCCTCGGCAGGGTGGACGTGACCAACCAGGTCGAAGGCTTTCGTAAGAAGAAGCACTATACTGATGAGGTTATCGGCGAGGATTTGTTGGATCTGCCGCCCATGCGTTTCATCACACAATCTTTGTGGTTCGATCTTCCGCAGCACGCGATTGATGTTATAGAGAAAAGCAAGCTGGATTTTCACGGAGGGCTTCATGCGGTCGAACATGCCGCAATAGCAATACTGCCGCTTTTCGCCATGTGCGACCGCAACGATATTGGAGGGGTCTCAACGCCCTTCCATATAGATACGGGAAAAGCGCAGATTTTTATTTACGACGGTTACCCGGGCGGCATAGGTATCGCCGATAAGGGCTACCAGATAATCGAGGGTCTGTGGGCTGCCACACTCAAGGCCATCGAGGAATGTCCCTGTCGCGAAGGTTGCCCGGCCTGCATCCAGTCGCCCAAGTGTGGGAATAACAACGAGCCCCTGGACAAGAAAGCGGCGGTTATTTTACTGCGCGGACTGCTCAACGTGCTAAAATAGGCGCTCGAAAGGCTGGGAGCCGCTTAAATTTCTAAACGTAAGGAGAATAATGGATACCTATAAATACATCAGGCATGTGATACGCAGGTCGTTCAACTATACGTTCAGCCGCATCACGTTTTACCTCACCATATTCAACTTCTTCATGCTGGCGACCTGGATGTATGAAAATACGTCTATAGGCGAATTTGTTAAAAGCAACGGCCTGCGTCCGGGCGATATGCTGGCCGTTGTGTTTTTCACCATTTTCTTTATATCAGCTCTCGAGTATGTGGTGATCGGGCGCGACAAAGAAAGCGAGGGATATTGAGACCGGCCGCCGCTCAGTGGCTGAGTATTTTGCCCAGGAACTGTCTGGTACGCTCGTGCCGGGGATTATTGAAGAGAACATCAGGAGGGGCTTGCTCGAGGATTTGCCCCTCGTCCATGAAAATAACGCGTTTGGCCGCAGCGCGGGTGAAGCCCATTTCGTGCGAGACTACGGCCATGGTCATTCCCTCGGCGGCCAGCGCCAGCATGACTTCGAGCACTTCCTTGATCATCTCCGGATCAAGGGCGCTGGTGGGCTCATCGAAGAGCATCACCTTGGGATTCATTGCCAGCGCCCTTGCGATGGCTACCCTCTGCTGCTGTCCTCCTGAAAGCTGTGCCGGTTTGGCGTCGGATTTATAGGGGATGCCCACCTTGTTCAGCAGATCCAGCGCAGTTTGACGGGCCTCGGCAGGGGGACGTTTGCGCACCACGCGCTGGGCCAGCATCAGGTTATCCAGGACTGTAAGGTGGCTGAAGAGGTTGAACGACTGGAAGACCATCCCCACTTCGCGCCGCACGGCATTGATGTTCCTGGCGCTGTCCAGCGGAATGCCGTCCACCACGATTTTACCCTTCTCGTAGGTCTCAAGCCGGTTGATGCAGCGCAGCAGGGTTGATTTTCCGGATCCGGACGGGCCTACGATGACTACGACCTCCCCTCTGGCTATGTCGAGATTAAGTCCACGCAGCGCATGGATTCTGCCGAAGTATTTGTGTACCCCACGGATGCTGATAATGGGCTCTGGCAAGCATCACCTCTCGAATTTGGTTTTCTTTTCTATCCAGTTCACCACGCGCGCCGAGAAGAGTGTCATTATAAGATATAACAGGGCTACCAGCATCCAGACCTCGATTGGATCGAAGTGGATTGACGCATATTCCCGGCCGCGGCGCGTCAGGTCTGCCACGGCGACCACGCTGACCAGCGAGGAGTCTTTGAGCAGTGCGATGAACTCATTGCCGATGGGAGGCAGGATCACGCGTACGGCCTGCGGCAGGACGACATGCCGCATCGACTGAAAGTAGGTCATGCCCAGGCTGCGCGCAGCCTCCATCTGTCCCCTGGGGATGCTCTGGATGCCTGCGCGATATATCTCGCTCATGTACGCCCCATAGCAGAAGACCAGGCCGATTACGGCCATTACCACAGGATTTGCCTGAAAGCCCTCAAGCGCCGGCAGGCTCCAAGCCTTTCCCAAGGACTGGATCATGACCGGCACGGCGAAGTACCAGATAATGAGTTGAACCAGCAGAGGCACGCCGCGCACCAGTTCCACATACAGCGTGGAGATTATATAAACGGGCCGTTTGGTCGACAACCTGCCCAGACCGCCTATCATACCCACGATCAGCACCAGTAAGAAAGAGACCAGTGTGACGGTTACAGTTATGACGATGCCGTCCTGGACGAATTTGAAGATGTTCATGAAGGGGTCGGGCCAGGCAAAAAGCAAAAGGGCCGTGATTCCGACCACCAGTGCTACCAGCCACCACCAGCTGTCTATGCGCGAGGAAGGCTCAGCGCCGGGTATATGATCCAGCTCTTCCTGTGGAATCTGCGGTCTGTCGGGCGTACTCATCCAGCCGGCTAATATTATACGCTTTAAACATAGTGCAGCGTAAAAGGGGTGCGGCGCTCAGCGGCCGACCCATTTCTGGTCGAGCCTGTCCAGGAAGCCCTCGTCCTTGAGAGCTTTGAGGGCGGCATTTATCTTCGGCACAAGATGGGCGTTCTTCTTGCAGATGGCAATGCCGTAGTATTCGTCCGTGAAGATCGGCCCGACGGTCTTCAATTTATCGCTGTTTTTCAATACATAGCCCCGGGCCACCGGACAGTCGGCTATAACCGCGTCGAGCTGCCCGTTCATGAGGTCCTGAAAGGCGAAGCCGACCTCGTCAAAGGTTTTAACCTTTGCCCCTGGTATTTTCCCTGCTTCGATGATTCCCGTCGTGCCTATCTGGCCGCCGACCATTTTACCGGACAGGTCATCCTTGCCCGCAATGCTGTCGATGTCCTTGCGTACCGTTACTATCTGCCCTGCCAGGTAATACGGGTCGGAGAATAGTATGGTCTTTTTTCGATCATCCGTGATCGTAATCGACGAGACTGCCATGTCGTACTGGCACTGGGAAACTCCGGCCAGCACGGAGTCGAATCCCACGTTGACCAGCTCTATATCAAGGTCTGCCCTGTTCGCTATAGCGCGTATCAGTTCGGGGCCGAAGCCGTCCAGCTCCTTGGTCTGTTCGTTGATAATCTCGAAAGGCGGCCAGGTGGCGTCGCAGGCTACAGTCAGCTTTACCCCGTCAGATGGAGACGAGGAACAGGCCGGTATCAGAGCCAACATAAAAAAGCAGAGCGTAACGGACAGAAGATCTAGTTTTTTCATAGTAATCTCCCTTGCCGGGTTACCGGCCGGGCTAATTATATCATTCCACAGCACCGGGTTTTGAGGCCGGCTAAAGGTATCCCGTGTCCTGCAACTTCCACTGGCGGCGAAAATCCGGCTCAACAGGTATGCCTTTCTCCTGCGCATACAGGCGCAGCCGGAAATGGTCGTAAAAAAGCGTGGACAGCATGCGCATGCGGCGCTGCTCCTCGGGGAATGTGTAGTTGTGTGTATCCAGGATGATGCGGGCGATATCCGGAAGTTCCGGCAAGTTTTCGCTGTGGCTCTCCGGATGGTCGAGGTGAACCGTGATCAGGTTAATCAGCTCCGGGTCGAGGCAGGCAACCAGCATGGATGGATCATAAAATGTTCCACCGCCGTCACGGTACCTCTGGCCGTTGAGATCGCCGGGCTCGATGTAGGTGTTCATGCTCCAGCCGGCGGCGATGGCCCTGGTAATAGGAGCCCCCAACACCTTCCAGGTGCGCCCACCGAATTCGAAATGTCTGTCCGGGCCTGTCATGCCCAGAAAATCCGTGAAGCCGTCTGCTCGCGCTGCAGTAACTGTCAGGGGCAGGTTTATATCATCGAAGGTGAGCTTTTCGGGATTGGATGACCCTGTGTATTCTTTAAGCCTTTGCGCCAGAAATTCCTGCAGCGGATCGAGGTTGCCCCATCCTTGCCAGAAGCGCAATGGGTTACGGTTTATCCTGACCAGCATATCGGTACGGAGGTTGGCGATGAAGTCATCGAGATCCTCCAGGGCATGCTGTGCCGCGGGTCTGTACATGTCAGGGTAGCGTACTGCGGCCACCTGTACCGCATGGAAGAAGCTGTTGAGCACGCCCGCAGACACCCCGTAGATCTGCTTTATCTCTCCACCTCCCCTCTTGAAGCCCTCATCCACGGCGCGCGTGGTGACAAGTCCTCCCAGTATGCCGGAGAAGCCCCCGGCGCCATAAATGATGTTTGCCGGCCGGCCGAAGGGGTAACTGTCAAGCTGGCCGTTCAATATCTGGCTGAAGCGGGCCATGATGGCCACGCGGTTTTTGGACGACTCTCGCATGTTGGTAGCGGCCTCTGTCGAGCCCACATACGGCAGGTCAGCATGGCCCTGGGTCGGCAAAGGCCCTTGTGTCTTAAGCTTCTCCATGGAGAAAGAAGGCTGGGTTTGGCTGACCTTTTGCAGCAGCTCACGCTGGCGGCGCAGCAGGTCCAGGTAATAATCGGCCAGTATGGTCTGGTTACGCTCGTGCTGCGAGTGCATGATGAAGACCGAGGTGACAAAGTTAAGCTTCCAGTTGCGTACCTCAGCGTGCGGTTTTGTGCGGAGTATGGGGCGAGGGTCTTTAGCCTCGAGGTCGGCCACGATAGCGCCCGCGTCAACTATAGGTGGCCTGCAATCGTAAACATACTTGCCGTTTACGGTGGATGGACGGGTGGAGAGCAATGTGCTGACAGCGGCAATTACTGCGTCTATCAATGGAGCATCATGCGGCGGGCCCATATGCATGAACTGATACGGGCACTGCAGAGTATCGTCGGGCGGGCCGAACATGGTGAAGACGGCATCGTGATCCATGGTGCAGATGTAAAGTGGAAGGCCCAGGTCGGACATCATTAACTGCTTTCGGGGCGTACCTTCAGGTGCGCCCGCCGTATCGCTGCAGTAATAAGTTAATTTCTTTTCCAGCCATTTCTTCAGCGGATTAAGGTTGGACCGCCCGTACCGGGGATTAAGGTTGAATGAGCGGATCTGGATGCTACGGGCCTTTGAGAAGAATTTGTGAAAATCAGTGATCGCTGTGGAGGCTTTTCCCCACTTTTGAGGATCTTTTTTCGCCGCCAGGGCCAGCGCAAAGGCTGTTGCCGTGATTGCCCCGCCGCTGACGCCGTAAACGCGGCCGACCGGTGAGTTATCTTTGAGGAGCTTATCGGCGCGGTCGAGTTCCCTCACTATATAAGGCAGGTCGCCCAGCTTGGACGCCTGAAAGATAATCGAGGGAGCGACTGGCATACGATATTTTAACAGAAATATTTGACCTGTAGCATTGCAGGAGTTGGCTTTTTAGCTCAACGCATTTTTACTGTCTTCCCTTGATCACCACCTTCTTCTCTCCCCAGATGCGCCGGACGAATGCATCGCCCTTGGCGTTGCGGTAGTCAAAGTCGCTACGGGTCATGCTGGTGAGGTTGACCTCTATGCCGGTGGCGTCTTCGAAAACGGCTATCAGCTCCATGATCATATCCCTGCTCATGTCCCCCACGATAAGCAGGTCCAGGCCGTCCTCGGATATTCTCTCCAGCCTGGCGGCCTCGCCGTGAATAAGGGCGAGATTGATGGTGTTTATATCTTTCAACTGGTCGCGGAGGTGGTTGACCACTGACTGGAAAGTGAGGATGGTCCTGGGTCCTGATTCAGTCGGCAGCTCCTCCGCTTCATTGATTATAGCAACTTCCTCGATTTGATCCACTGCTGCGATGGGGGCAGGGAGTTCGATGACATCGGGCAGCGGCTGGCGGCCGTGGTTGGGGATCACCCGCGTGCCCGGTATGATGGGCTTCTCCCCGTCTTCCAGCGGGACGTGTTTGAATGATTCGGTCATGGCAATGGAATGCTTTATCTCAGGCGGACGCTTCTTAACCTCCCTGGCCGGGATTTCCAAAGAATCAGGAGTACTTTCTTCCACGACGGCAACAGCGGGAGCAGGGGACTTGGCAACTACGGGATGCTGATCCGCATAGGATTCCAAAATAATCTTTCGCCACTGAGCCAGCAGAGGGAAGCTCTTAACGACCTCGTAATATTTGAGATTGCCCTGAACACGAGAGGTGAACAATCCGGCGTTCTCCAGGTATCCGAGCTCTCGTCTAACTGCATTCAGCGGCTCCCCGGTTAAACGGGCCACCTCCCGGGTATAGTATCGCTTTCCTGTGTCGCGCAGGAAGAGGTAAAGCACGTTGCGCTTGGCCTTGGAAGTGATAAAGTATTTTAAATTAGACATTTGTGAACACCTATTATGTTCTAATGTACAATGATTATCGTCTTTTTTCAACCCCGTCCTCGTTTTTCAGATACCAGAAGATATTTGACTGCGGATATTGCGATGGAACGCCCCGTATATGGTTATGATAAAATTTGTTGAATGGTATCCTGGCCTTGTTGTCAGAGGATGTCAGGCCGAGATTGATTATTCTTCAGCATCCCTGAGAGTGTATAATCGTGAGAATGGCGATAATATAACCGGAGGAGTCATATTATGGAAAAAGTGAAGATTGGGCCCCAGACAATGGTATTTCCCACGCCGGCATTCCTGGTGGGAGCCAATGTTGAGGGAAAAGCGAATTTTATGACTGTAGCGTGGGGCGGTATCGCCTGCAGCGAGCCTCCCATGGTATCGGTGGCCATACGCCACACGCGCTATACGCTCAAGGGAATGCAGGAAAATATGACTTTTTCCGTCAATGTGCCCTCGTCCGATCAGGTAAAAGAGGTGGATTTCTGCGGCATCAGGACAGGCGCCAAGGTGGATAAGGTGAGGGTCTGCAAATTCAAGGTGTTCTATGGTAAAGTCGAGACAGCGCCCATGATCGAGCAGTGCCCGGTCAATCTGGAATGTAAAATTGAGCACATGCTGGACCTGGGCAGCCACATTCTGGTGGTGGGAAAGATCGAGGAAACCTATGTCTCGGGCAAATGCTTCACCGGGGATCATCCGGACGTCAAGAAGATTCGGCCCATAGGTTGGACCATGCTGCCGGCCAATGTCTACCAGGAACTGGGACAGACTGCAGGCAAGGCTTTCAAGATCGGATTGGAACTGAAGGCGTAATCCGGTAATTTTGACACCTTTCTGCTTTCGTGTTACATTTATAAATGAAAATGATTTTCATTTAGCGATATAAAAATGGTCGGGAAGGATATTACGGCGGAGCTCAGGAAGCGGGGATTCAAGCTTACGCCCCAGAGGAAGGCCATTGTTTCCGTGCTGGGCAACTGCAGCGAGCATCTGAGGCCGGCTGACATCCATGAAAGATTGCATAAGAAATATCCCGGCATCGGGCTGGTGACGGTATATCGTACGCTTGAGCTGCTCCAGGAAAACGGCCTGCTGTGTGAGGTTCACATAGGCGCCTCCTGCCGCAGCTATCTCAAGCGCCACCGCCCGGGCGAGCACCATCATCATCTGATCTGCCGCGATTGCGGCAGAGTCGAGGACTTCACCGACTGTGAATTGGACCGGCTCAAACAGCGCCTCGAACGGGAAACAGGGTTCCTCATCAGCCGCCACCTGCTGGAATTCATGGGACTGTGTCCGCAGTGCAAGATCAAAAAAGCTTAGAGAGCAAAAGATGTTTAAACGCACAGTATTCATCACGATTACAGCAGCTCTGGCTATGATCGTGGCGTCCTGTAACACCGCTGCGCCTGCTCAGATGGAAGAGAAAATCGGTGTAGCAGTGACCATCCTGCCGCAGCAGGAGTTCGTAGTACGTGTGGGAGGTGATAAGGTTGATGTAACCGTCATGGTTCCGCCGGGCGCCAGCCCGCATACATATGAGGTCACGCCCGCACAGATGGTGCAGTTGAGCAAGGCCATGGTTTATTGCAAAGTGGGCTCACCCATCGAATTTGAACTGGCCTGGCTGGATAAGCTGCTGGCCCAGAACAAAGATATACTCGTGGTAGATTGCAGCAAGGGCATCGATTTGATCCAGAGCGACGATCCTGACGAGCCGGGCATGGATCCCCATATCTGGACCTCTCCCCGCAACGCGAAGATCATGGTGCAGAATATCTGCGCAGGCCTCTCTCAGGCCGACCCGCAGAACCGGCAATACTACGAAAATAACCGGGATTTATACTTAAAGAATCTGGATGAGCTGGATGTTGAGATGGGCGCCCTGTTAAACGGCGCCGGCGCACAGACCTTTATTGTCTATCATCCGGCCTGGGGCTATTTTGCGCGTGATTATGGCCTCCAGCAGTTGGGCATAGAGCAGGAGGGGAAAGAGCCTAAAGCCGCTTATATGTCCAGGTTGATTAATGAAGCCCGGCTGCAGAATATTAAAGTGGTTTTCATTTCCCCTGAATTCGACTCAAGAAACGCTGAGGCCATCGCGCGCGAGATCGGCGGCAGAGTGGTAATTATCGATCCTCTGGCTGGAGACTACCTGCAAAATATGCGGGAGGTGGCAGCTGCCTTTAAGGAGGCTTTGAACTAGCCTTGGCATCCACTGATATCGTCAGGCTGGAAAATGTCTGGGTGAGCTATAACGGCACACCTGCCCTGGAGGACGTCAACCTGGTAGTGGTTGAGCATGACTTCCTGGGTGTTATCGGTCCCAATGGCGGCGGCAAAAGCACGCTACTCAAGGTCATACTGGGCCTGGTCAAGCCGCAGCGAGGAAGCGTAACCGTGCTCGGCAGCCTGCCGGAGAGGAGCCGCAACCGGATAGGCTACGTTCCGCAACACAGCAATTATGACCATGACTTTCCGGTGAGCGTGATGGAAGTTGTACTGATGGGGCGCTATGGAAAGCGAGGCATACTGAAACCTTATGACGGATCAGACAGGGAGGCCGCCGAAAAGGCACTGGCACGGGTCGGCATGCTTTCGCACGCTCACACTCAGATCGGGCAGCTTTCAGGCGGACAGCAGCAGCGGACCTTTATCGCCAGGGCGCTTGTCTCCGATCCGGCACTGCTGCTGCTGGATGAGCCTACAGCAAGTGTGGATTCGGCCATGCAAACTGATTTCTACGAGTTGCTCGAGGAGTTAAAAAGGGAGATGGCCATTGTCATGGTGTCCCACGATATCGGCGCCGTCTCGGTATTTGTGGATAAAATAGCCTGTCTAAACGTGCAGCTCTACTATCACGGCTCAAGCGAGATAACGCCGCAGATACTCGAAGCTACCTACAAGTGCCCGGTACAGCTTATCGCCCATGGCGATATACCCCACCGTGTGCTGAGGAAACACTGACCATGTTCGAGGCTTTCCAGTTCGAATTCATGCGGAACGCTATACTGGCCGGACTGCTGGCCTCCATCGCCTGCGGCATCGTGGGCGTTTATGTGGTGGTGAAAAAGATCGTATCCATGAGCGGCGGCATTGCCCACGCCTCTTTTGGCGGCATTGGCCTGGGCTATCTGCTGAATTTCAACCCGGTACTGGGCGCCATGTTCTTTTCTCTGCTTTCGGCGCTGACCATGGGGTTGGTGACACGCAGGACCAGGCTGCCGGAGGATACGGCTATCGGAATACTATGGGCGCTCGGCATGGCGCTGGGCGTCATCTTTATCGGGCTTTCCCCGGGATATGCGCCCGATCTTATGAGCTATCTTTTCGGCAACATCCTGACCGTGCCAATGAGCGATCTGTACCTGATGGCCGGGCTCGATCTCGTTATCTTGGCATTGACCGCCGCCTTTTATAAAGAGTTCCTGCTGCTTTCTTTCGATGAGGAATTCGGTACCGTGGCCGGTATGCCTGTTAACAGCCTCTACCTGTTACTGCTATGTATGGTTGCGATGACCGTCGTTGTACTCATACGAGTGGTCGGGATGATACTGGTGATTGCCATGCTGGCCTTCCCCGCGGCAATGGCCAGGCAGTTCACCCATGATATCAAGAAAATGATGATACTATCCGTGATTTTCGGCATGTTATTCACCTTCGGCGGGCTGTGGATATCCTATATACTCAACCTTGCATCCGGAGCAACCATCATACTGCTCAGCGGACTGGTACTGCTGGCGACCTATATCGTGGCCGGGCTGCGGCGCAGAACGAAAGTACGCTTTACACGTTAAGCCTGCCATAGTATGATGGCGACGTTTTCAAATATATTCTGGAGGATGTATCGATGCGGAAAGTGACTTTATTAGCTGTGATGCTATTACTGGCGACGTCGGGCTGCATCACTTTTGCTACGGGTGGTGGCGCTGCGAACACGGCGCCTGTTGTAATTAATTTCACGGTCAATCCGGCTTCGATCAATCCGGGAGAGACGGCAATACTTTCCTGGGAGGTGCAGAATGCTTCATCCATCAGCATCGATCCAGGCATGCCCGCCGCAGCCTCAGCAGGCGCGGAAAAGGTAGCACCGTTATCGACCACGACTTATATCTTAACGGCCAGCAACTCAGCCGGCTCAACCAGAGCTTTGGCGCTGCTGACCGTTGCGGGCGCTGCAGGCACGCCTCAAACGCCGGCTTCCGTGATTCCTGTTATATTATCATTCTCGGCTTCCCCATCAAGCATCAACCCGGGTGGCTCTGCGGTATTAAGCTGGACAACATCCAATGCCACCAGCGCCACCATTAGCGGCATCGGCAGTGTAGGAACCAGCGGTAGCACATCCGTCAGTCCCACCGTGACTACGACGTATATTCTGACGGCAACCTCCGCTACAAGCTCGGTAACCGGCGCGACCAGTGTGGCGGTGACCGGGACTTCGAACACACCTCCAGCATCGTCATCTCGGCCCACCATACTCTATTTCACAGCCGATCCTTCTAACGTAGCGCTGGGCGGTTCAACCGTCCTCAGTTGGGATGTGCTTAATGCATCGTCGGTAATTCTGCAGGGATACGGGCCCGTGCAACCATCCGATAGCCTGACTATATACACCTCGGGCACGGGGACAATTACGTTCCAGTTGACTGCCCAGAACTCCGCCGGCTCCAGCATTGCCAGCACAACTATATCGGTTTCTCCTTAGCCTGCGGCGGTATATTGGTGAACGAGCGCAAATAAATCCAGGGCCAGCATCGTAATGGTGCGGCGCAAAGTTTTGTTTGTATACAAAATAACCGTATGCTATGATTTGTGGAAGCGGCCCGGGCCGCTTCCACTTTTTTAACAGGAGGCCGGCATAATGAAGATAGCGGTATTAAACGGGAGCCCGAAAGGTGAGATCAGCGTAACAGTACAGTACATTAAACTTATTCAAAAGAAATTTCCACAGCATGAACTCAAACTGATTAATGTCGCGCACGATATTATCAAAATCGAAAAAGATGACGGTCTTTTTAAATCGATCATCGAGGAAGTGAGGCAATCCGACGGTGTTATCTGGGCTTTTCCGTTGTACGTCTTTCTTGTTTGCTCTCAGTACAAGCGCTTTATAGAGTTGATTGCCGAGAGGGGAGCGCAAAAAGAGTTTGCCGGCAAGTATGCAACTGCGCTCAGCACATCCGTGCATTTCTTCGACAATACGGCGCAAAACTATATGCATGGTATTTGCGATGACCTCGATATGAGATATATCGAGCCGTTCTCAGCGGACATGGATGATATTATGATAGATAACCTGCGTCGCCTACTGCTCAAGTGGGCCGATAACTTCTTTATCGCCGTTGAGAAAAGGACACCGACTATGAAGCTAAATGCCCCGATTGTATACAAGAAGTTCACTTATCAACCAGGCAAAGGTTCAGGTAAGATTGAAACAAAGGGGATGAAGATCAGGGTTCTGGCTGATATAACCGGGGAGAAGTCGAACCTGGCCAAAATGGTGCAGCGATTTAAGGAGTCTTTCAAAAGTGATATCCAGGTCATCAGGACAAGCGATGTCAAAATGCGCGGTGGATGCCTTGGCTGTATGCAGTGCGCATTTGATAACATCTGTGTTTACCAGGGCAAGGATGGCTTCGTCGACTACTTCAATGCCGGACGTGACGCCGACATAATCATATTTGCCGCGGAGATCGTTGATCGCTTCTTCTCCTCGCGCCTGAAAATGTTCTGGGACAGAAGCTTCTTCAACGGTCATATACCCACGGCGGTGGACAAGCAAATGGGATTTATTATTTCCGGTCCGCTTAGCCAGGTGGCCAACCTGCAAGAGATTATCAATGCCATGCCGCAGATATCGGGCGGCAACCTGGCAGGAGTGATAACTGATGAATGCGCTGATTCAGGCCAGATAGATAAGCTGATCGAAGGTTTTGCTGCTAAATGTATTGATAACGCTGAGCATACATATATGCTGCCGCGCACATTCCTGGGAGTCGGCGGGCACAAGATTTTCCGCGACCAGATCTGGGCCCGACTATCATTTCCCTTTACGGCAGACTACAGGTACTATGAAGCGCACGGCCTGTTCGACTTCCCGCAACAGGATACAAGGTACCTGGAGTTCAGCAAGCAAATGATTGAGATGATCAAGGATCCCAAGATGAAAGAGATGGTGCGTAAGATGATGAAGACCGAGATGCTCAAGGGCTATGCCAAGATCGTCGAGACCAAATAGTAGTCGGGTATATGGTTCGCTTTGGCAGATATAGCTAAAAAGACTGAGCAGGGCGTAAGCCGCAGCCGCGAAGGATTCTTCTCCAGAATAGCCGGGCTTTTCAACCGCGCCAGGATCGAGGAATCGACGTGGGACGAATTGGAGGAATTGCTGATCTCGGCGGATGTAGGTATGGAAACTGCAGGAAAGCTGTTGGAACGAGTGAGAAAGCGTACCAGGGATGAGAAGCTAATCGAGGGGAGCCAGGTACGCGCTGCGCTTAAGGAGGAGATGGTGCGGCTGCTGGATGTGCCTGCAAAGGCTGAAGCCGCTGTATCAGGTGCAGGGATGAAGGTTATTCTGATGGTTGGAGTCAATGGGACGGGTAAAACTACAAGTATAGCCAAGCTCGCCGATGAGTATAAAAACAACGGGAAAAAGGTGCTGTTGGGCGCGGCCGACACCTTCCGGGCGGCCGCAATTGATCAGCTTAAAATGTGGGGCAACAGGGTGGGTGTAGATGTCGTGGCCCACCAGCCGGGAGCTGATCCCGGAGCTGTAGTGTTTGATACACTGGAGGCAGCGCGCAGCCGCGGCGCCGATATCGTCATGATCGACACGGCGGGACGGCTTCAGACCAAACATAACCTGATGGACGAACTCAGGAAGATCAGGAAAGTTGCGGGCAAATATGATGCCGAGCATGAAGTTCTGCTGGTTATAGATGCCACTACAGGGCAAAACGGATTATCGCAGGCTCGCAACTTCACCGAGGCCACGGATGTCAATGGCATATTGCTCTCCAAGCTGGACGGAACCGCCAGGGGTGGTATAGTATTAGCCATCTGCGACTTGCTGCAGATACCTATCAAGTATATAGGAACGGGGGAACAGCTCGTGGATATTGCGCCGTTCGACCCTGTATCTTTTGTGAACGCTATTTTCGGGGATGTGTCTTAAAGAGATGTTCGATATCGATTGGAATCCGGTATTGCTGACTATCGGCACGCTTGAGATCAGGTGGTACGGCGTGCTGGTCGTACTGGCTGTAATCGCAGTGATAGTCCTTTCCCTGGTTGAGGCCAGGCGAAGGGGCATAAAGCAGGATATCATATGGGATGCCGGGTTGTGGGCGGTGGTCGGCGGCATCATCGGCGCCAGGCTGCTGCACATTATTGACAGGTGGCAGTATTACCTTTATCACCCTGAGCAGCTGCTTAATTTTGCGGGCCTTGCCATCTGGGGCGCAGTGCTGGGAGGATTGATTGCCATATTGATCTTCTGCATGGTTAAAAAAATATCCTTCTGGTTGCTGGGAGATATTGCCGCGCCGGGGGCTATTTTAGGGCAGGCTATCGGACGTGTGGGATGCCTGGTGAACGGATGTTGCTATGGCCTGACATGCGAACTTCCCATCGCTGTCATATACAGCCATCCCAGCAGCTATGCCCCTATCGGAGTGCCAATTTATCCCACGCAGCTGTTCCATCTTATCTGGAACCTGGCAGGCTTTGTGGTGTTATGGTTATTGCGTAAAAAGCTCCGACCCGAGGGTACGCTATTCCTGTTGTGGCTGATCCTGTTCGGCACGGGGGATTTTATCATACGGTTCTTCCGCGAAAGCGAACCGTTCCTGTTCAACCTTCCACAGGCTCAGATCATGGATATTCTGATCGTGGTGGCAGCATTTATCACTTTGATCGTCAGGTACGTCATATATCGTAAAGCGAAGCAGCCGGAAGCCGGGTAAAAGGTCAGTAGGAGCGGGTAAAATCAAGCAGGTTGAGCCGGAGCTGGCCCTTGCCGTTGTAATTGTCCACCTCTACCGAATACACTATGTCTATATGGCGGGCCAGTTCACCCAGGTAATTTCCCAGTCGGAAACCCATGGTATCCCAAACGATACCGTCTTGCTTTAGTTTAAGCTTCATATGATCGTTCTGGCTGCCCACCAGCTTCTGTTCCACCACTTCGACCTTGCGGCTCAGGAAAATGGGCCTGGGATTACCCATGCCGAAGGGCTCGAGCTGACGCATCTCCTCGAACGTCCCTCCCGCAAAAGCCGAAAGTGAAACCTCAGCGTCGATATCTATATGCGGGCGCAGGTCGAGGCCTGTGAGCTGCTCCTCGGCCAGCGAGCGTAGCCTTTTCTGAAGTTGCTGCATATCTCTGGTATGAGTATTGAAGCCCGCAGCCCGTGCATGACCGCCGTACTTGGTCAGCAAGTGATGGCATTTTTTCAGTGCTTCCATCAGATCGAATTCGGGGATGCTTCTGGCGCTGCCGCGGCAGGTGTCTGACCCGATCTTAAAAAGTATGACGGGACGATAAAACTCGTCCGCCAGCCTGCCGGCCACCAGGCCGATTACGCCCGGCGGGTAATCGGCATCGCTGGCCATCAGGATAACCCTGTCCGCGCCATCCTCCAGTATCTGATGGTGCGCCTTTTCGTATGTCTCGGCCACCAGGCGCTGCCGCTCCTTGTTTTTCTCCTCCAGATCGGTGGCCAGTATCCTGGCCTGTTGGTGGTCCTGCGTTACCAGCAGCTGATAGCTGGTACCCGCGTCATCCAGCCTGCCGGCCGAGTTCAGCCTGGGGCCGATCTGGTATGAAATAGTGTCGGTTGTCAGTCTGCTTTTTTCAATTCCGGCAACATTCATTAGTTCAACCAGCCCGATGCGCCTGGTCCTGTGCAGCAGGCGGAGCCCCGATTTTACCATGTAACGGTTCTCGCTTATCAGCGGCGACATATCCGTAATGGTTCCCAGGGTCACCAGCTCTAATGAGCTGTTGATCAGTTCGTCGTGACCGCCGCTGGAAAGCAGCCCCTCCAGCAGCTTGAATGCGACCCCGACACCGGCAAATTCCTTGAAAGGACAGGCTGAATCGATGCGTTTGGGATCCACGATGATGCCGGCCGGTGGCAGCTCAGCCAGCGGCACGTGATGGTCGGTGACCAGTATCTCCATGCCCATTTTACGGGCCTTCTCGATTTCGTCAAAAGCTGTTATGCCTGTATCTACGGTTACAACAAGTGTAACGCCTTGCTTACGCAGTTTCTCCAGCGCTGGTATTCTCAGCCCGTAGCCCTCCTGCATGCGATGAGGTATGTAGGGCACAACATCGCCGCCGAGTTCACTCAGGCCTTGAACCAGCAGCGCGGTCGCCGTAATCCCGTCAGCATCGAAATCACCGTAAATGGCTATTTTCTCGCCTGAAAGCAGCGCTTTATAAACTCGGTTGACGGCCTGGTGCATGTCGGGAACGCTGAATGGATCTATGGCAAGGCGCTTATCGGCCTTAAGGAAGGTCTCGGCATCGGAAGGATCGGTGACGCCGCGGTTGTAAAGCAGCTTGGACACAAGGGAACCCGCACCCCGGAATAGCAGGGGCTTGTCGGCTTCAGGCAGGAGTTTCCAATGTGTATGGGCCAAATGGCATCTTCGCTTTCTTAGTTGGATTTATACCACAAAAAATATGCAATGTAAATAACTGGCAGGCTTCAGGATAAGGGAGCCAGGTTCCGGGGAATAGCCACAAGGGCTATGATGATCCCGGTAACGCAGCAGCAGATAACGGCTATGGCTGCAACAACTTTGCCGGGCGCTTCGTCTCAGCGCCTATATTCAATTCTGCAGGCGGTAACCGTCCGTCCTGATCAGCCAGTTATAAGTCAGGTACCTGTCTAAAACTACGTTGCCGTTTTGTGAAACCGACGAGAACACCTTCAATGAATATTCGTAGCCGATACATAATTGATAATACCAGGTGTGCACAACGAAGGGATTACCGTAATACCATCCGCCGGGTCCGGAGCCGATGAGTTTCGGTTGATTATGTGTAACCAGCTCTATATAGAAGTCGCCGTTGACTTTAATTGCGGGGACCTTTACGCTCACCCATTGCGGGATATAAGAAAACAGGTTTTTATCATAGTCCCGGCTGAATAGCTTGTTGTGGCGACTGTCCCAGATGTTGATTGTAAAACTGGAATTGACAGGCTCGATGGCTGCAATATCCGGTCCATAGATCCAGGCGCCCGGCCCAAATTGGGGATTCATATCAAAATCGTGGGTGCTGCTTTTAATATAGCCGAGTATCTCAATTTTATCTATCTCATAACCACCTGGCGGCGCCGAAAATTTGATCATATTTCCTTCGACCATCTGGATCATGTTGCCGGGATCACCTGTGGAGCCCGCCAGGTCGTCACAGCCATCAACAGCACCATTGTCCAATTTAAGACGCATAAATTCTTTCCGCTCCGGGATATCAAGCGCAGTTACCTGCGGCGCAATCTTTATCTCATAGTGGCCGGCTGTGGGGAATGAAGTGGTAAATTCCACCCTGGCCCAGCTACCCGCTTCTATCGGTACGGGGCGGGTTTCCGTTAGAGTGCCGTTAATTGTCAGCTCAGCTACAAATACCCCTGCGGCATTGCCCGTGTTTTCGATTCGCATGCTGATGGTTACAGGCTGGCCGGCTGTTACAGACAGGGCTGAAATATCGATGGGATCAAATTTGTATACGGCCACATTTTGCATGGTGGGCTGGGATGGAGTCTGCTGCGCCGGCGGTGCAACCGGCGCCTGTATGCATGCGGCAAAGGCAGCCAGGACTATTATGAATGGTAGTAAAAGGGCGCTTTTACAGGCATGATTTTCTCCCATATTCTTCCTCCTCCGCAGGCCGGAGCGGTCATGCGAGTTGAATTTGTCTTTGTCTGTAAGGATTATAAGGTGCTTACCCGCCATTTACCAAATGTTTTATATTTTAAACCGGTAACATGTATAATCCTTTTCATTGGGACTTTCCATATAACGACAATACGGTTTTAAGGAGGTTGCCATGCCGTATGCCGGCTCAGGGGATATAAAACTGTATTACGAAGTCATCGGGCAGGGCGATCCCCTTGTACTCATAATGGGTTACGGTCACCATTCTCTGCACTGGGGCGATCTGCCGCAGCAGATCGCTAAAATTAACTACCAGGTAGTTGTGATGGACAACCGCGGGGTGGGCAGGAGCGATAAACCGGATATGCCCATGAGTATTGCTATGATGGCTGATGACGTCTGCAGCGTGATGGACGTGGCCGGATTGACAAAGGCCAGTGTCTTCGGCGTCTCCATGGGAGGTCTCATCGCCCAGGTGTTTGCTTTTAATCATCCTGACCGGTTATACAACCTGGTGCTGGGCTGCACATTTCCCGGTGGATCGCACACGGCGCCCACTGATCCTGAGGGCATGAGAATTCTATTTGATTATGACTATCTTGGGAAAATGACGCCCGAGCAAAGATCAATGACCGTTTTCCGTTTTTTCTGCTCCGAAGAATTCATCGAGACAAACAAAGGGGCCTTTGATTACTATCATAGAGTGACCAACGAGTACCCGACGCCCCTGCATATCTTCAAGAGACAGTCAGAAGCGATATCAATGGAGGATACCTGGGACAGGCTGCCTTCCATCAAAGCGCCTACCATGGTGATCAGCGGCACCGATGACAGGCTGGTGAACTTTAAAAATAGCGAGCTGCTGGCCAAGAGGATACCGGGCGCGGAGCTAACCCTGCTTCAGGATAAAAGGCATGGATTTTTCATCGAGGCCGTAGATTCAACCAGGATATTTATCAACGGCTTCATGAAAAGGCGAAGCCAGCGATAGTTGCAGTCACCTCGACACCTTAGAAAGCGGTGACCGCCTCCAGCTTTCGCGGGGGATATACCACTTCCGACTTGGGCGGCATCGGGCTATAGACCCAGTCGGCGATCAATTCACCGCACTCTATCCCGCCCATGCTGCGAGTACCATTATAGGTGCCGCGTAACAGCACCGTCTGCATCTCGAAGGACATGCAAAAGAGCGCCGCTTTAGAGCCTGACGGGATGGATTTCAGGTCATTGCTGTATACGGATGAGGCGAAGATAACACGGTCGCCGCCTGCGGTCTGCGCCTGAATCACCGGTATTATCACCGGGTACCCGTCCGTGTCCACATAAGCCAGGAACTTCAGGTTATCAATCTTGTCTATTAGTTTGCGTGTGAAATGATTGAGCACCTCTTTGCCTTTACCTTTGCCTGCCAGCGTTTTGGCTATCATGGTCTTGACGGCCGCCTGTATTACATTGGTCATGGGCAGTGCTTCTTTGCCGGTATGGCCCACCAGGTCCATGTAATAGACCGTATGGATGCCGAAGTATGCGTTATAGCGGAACATCGGTGTGTTATTCAGCAATTCGTATTCATTGCCCGCTTTGGTCGTACGGGTGAAACCGGCCTTGCCACGCCACAGGTTCTTGTCCAGCGTCATGATGAGGAACCCTGTTTTGGGATTCCTTCTGATGTTGGCTTTGCTCATGCCCTCGGAGAATTGACCCCAGAACATCTCGGTGGGAGAGCAGGCCTGAAGAGTGGAGATAAGCGTCAAATGCGGCAAACCCGACTCGTTGACCGTGGCAATCAGCCCGATCTTCATCTCGGGCTTAAAACTATCGATATCCTGTTCAGAAAAAGTCTTCAATAAGTTCTTTTGTTCCTGCATCGCCGACCTCCTTCAGACGTTAGTGTTTTCAACACTGGCAGCCCCAGTGACGCAGATTTTATCGGGGTCCGGCCCCGAACTTCTGGCGATTGTCTCGAATCTGGTCATATCAGCCTTGCTCAAGAGAGGCGTGGTCGCGTATTTCCATTCCATATCCAACCGCCGGTACTTGTCACGGCAGAGATTATTGAAAGCGCAGAGTTCCCAGCGCTGCATGTCATTCTCCAGCGTGGTGTATATAAAACGGCCGATGCGCTGTATAACCTCCTCCTCTGCCGTGGCTCCGGGTATAAGCGGTGTGCGGATCCATAGCTGCTTTGCGGGATTTGCCCTGATATAGTCACGAACGTGGATGAGGTTTTCCAATATCTTCCGGTTATCGTGGCCGGTATAGTCGCGGTGTTTCTCAGGATGAATTTCCTTGACGTCGAAAAGAATAAGGTCAACGAAAGGCAGGATCCTTTCCAGAGACGCTGTGGAACACATCCCACAGGTATCTACGGCGGTATGCACTCCGTTTTCCTTCAGTTTGCTCAACAGGCCGGCACAGAAATCTGCCTGCATCAAGGGTTCACCGCCGGAAAGGGTTATACCTCCCCCTGATTTATCGTAATAGACTTTATCTTTCAGAAGCTCTTTTAAAAGCTCTTCCTGCCCAACTATTTTCCCCAGTACCTCCTGCGCGCCGGTAGGACACTCCTGTGCACACTTACCGCAAGACACGCATCTTTGCCTGTCTCTCTTGATGCCGTCCTCTGTTTTTGTCAGGCAGCCGGTCGGGCATGTTTTCAGGCATATGCCGCACCCGATGCAGCGCGACTCCATCCAGTGCATCTGGGGCTTGAAAGAAATGCTCTCAGGATTGTGACACCAAAGGCAATTTAAAGAGCAGCCTTTGAAAAAGACCGTTGTGCGTATACCCGGGCCGTCCTCGGTGGACAATCTCTGGGTATGCAGAATTACGGCCTCATCGCCCCGGATTGGGAGTTCCTGTATCGGCTCAGGGCCGGCCTGATCGCCGGCCTCTACTGGCGCCTGTTCAATTTGCATAATTGTAAATCTTACATGCAGTGGCTTTCACGGGCGATTATCTCGTTCTGAAGTTCGCGGCCGATCGATGTGAAATAGGCATTATAACCGGTTACACGCACGAGCAGGTGCCGATAAGTGTCCGGATTTTTCTGTGCATCGCGTAAAATATCGGCGTCTATCATATTCACCTGTAGCGCGCTACCCCCGTTCTCAGCGTAACTGCGCAGGAAGGCTATAAATTTGGATTTATGCTCGGGATCGCGCAGCAGGGACGGGCTGAAGGTCATTGTATGGCTGGCGCCGTTGGGTAGTACGTTTAAGTATCCTTCCCAGTCGCCGTTGCCCGCCGGATCCTTGCCCCCCAGCACTTTCCCCACGGAATTCACGTTGGCCGTAGGACCGTTGATGTCGGCTCCCGCGCAGGGGCAGATCGCATTGGACAGGAATTGTCCCTTGGGCCTGCCGTCGGGGCTGGCCGGCAGGATGAACCCGTCGCCTACCCAGTAGTTCCAGGAAAGCATGCCGGGGCGATATTGTTTACCCGTAGCAGAAGTGCGGTATTTCCAGGTTTCGCCAGCCCACAGGTCCATTACATCTTTGCCCAGGTTATCCGCCTGGTCATCATCCCTTCCGTATTTGGGCGCTTTATTTAACGCCCTGGCCTGCAGAACCTCATGCCCCTTCCAGTTGTCTTTGAGCGCCTGGATGAGCTCTTGCATAGTGCATTCTTTCTGATCGAAGACCAGGTACTTGATGGCCAGCAGGGAATCCACCGTTGTTGCATAGGTCACAGCCTCCACCGTGATGAAGCTCAGCTCGGCCCCGCCCTCGTTAACGTCCATGCCCTTATCGGCACATCCTCTCACCATGCACGAGAGGTAAGGCGTGCGTAAAAATTTGGCTCTGATCCTGTCCGTCCAATTGTACAGCTCGGCTGCCCGTTTCGTGAGATGCACGGTCTGCGTGACATAGGCGTTCCAGAACTCATCCCATGTCCGGAATCTGGTCGCATCCCCTGTGTCGGCTCCCCAGCGTTTGATCGGTTCATGTTTGCCGGTCATGGGGTCTACCCAGGGGATCATGTCATATCCGCCGGTGAGCGCGTGCTCAACGGCTTTGAGAAGGTTAAGGTTGATATCAACCGTGCCCGAACGATCGTTTCCGCACATGGTATTTTCAAGGCACCCGACCGGCGCATAATCGAAAACGTTATCGGCGTTGATCAGTTTTTCTACGCCGGCCATTTTTGCTTCGCGCAGCATTCCTGCGATCGAGCGTTCATCGAAGTTCAGCAGGAAGGGTGATCCCTGGCTTGATGCGATCATGTCGATCACTTTCTCCAGCAGCCTGTCCGGGCTGTGCCGGTGCAGGCGGACATTCGGCTTGGGCTCAAGCAGGGGGGTCAATTCGTCGATCACCTCGAGCATTCCGTAGGTCAAGTCGTTGCTGAGGTCGACTCCGCCCTTACCCATGCCGGAGAGGGTAATAAGCTGCCCGAAGCCGGCCGTGATGCCCTGGTTGCCCCCGGTCCTTATCATGGCATCGTAAGCAGTGTTGCAATGGATCCAGAAGCATTTCAACAGCTCTTTGCCGAACTCATGATCCATGCCTTCATCCAGCGACTTTTTCCAGAAGGGGTAGAGGTACTGGTCCGCCCGACCGAAAGATACACCCGGCCCGGGATAGTTCTCATCGCTCATAACCAGCATGTGTGTGATCCACAGCGCTTGAATGGCCTCCCAGAAATTCTGCGCCGGCTCCCACGGCACCCGGCGCAGCATATCCGCCATCTTGAGAAGCTCATTTTTTCTGGTGCTGTCAGCTTCATTCTCGGCTAGTTGCGCGCAGACCTTGCTGTATTCAAAAGCCACGTCACGCGCCATGGTGGCGGCGACCAGCATGGCTTTAATCTGATGGCCCTTTTTACTGTCGTACTCATGCTGTGATAGGGACGACAGTTTCCGGTTTAATTCCTCGTGTATGCTCTTCCAGCCCTCGCGCAGGATTCTTGAATAGTCTGCTATGATGTGCCCGCTGGTTGCACCGGCGTTGCCGTAACCATGGTTATGGAACCAGAACTCGGCGGCGCGGGCGCCCTTTTTCCCGTAGACTGCTTTGGAGTATTCCGCCGCTTCCTTCTGGTTGAAACACCTGGAAGTTTGTACGTTGAAGCGGCCGCCGGCTATCAGATCGCCCGGCAGAACCTCATGCGGGAGGTAATACACCATGACTTCCCTGATAAACCAGGCCTGACGCTCCGGCAAACTCCATTCCCAGAAGCCCTCGGGAAGATCCACTTTAAAGGATGCCTGCTGAAAGGCGCCTGTGAAAGTCGGGAAAAAGGTATAGGTCTCAGGCACAATATAGAAATTGCCCTCCTGATACTGGATATCCCAGGGTGTTCCCGTAGTGAAGCCGGTAAACTCGTTGTTCCACTTCCGGTTGTTGCCCTGGAAATAGTAGTCACGCAGCCATTTGATGCGGGGTGAGAGATTGCGCGGTTCCTTGATCGAGTAGCGGGGGGTATTACAGCTCTGGGTGGTCATAGCCTTGCCCTCCTATTCCTTGTTAAACAGCTAAAATGAACACGATGCCGAAATTGCCCTGCGGTAATACTGTAATTTTAGGAGTTTGGCTGGTTTTGTCAACCACTTTTATCACTTTCACGTGTGTGTGTATACCGGCGGGCTGGGTTGAAACAAGTGGAGGCGGGCATGCCCGCCTCCACTTAACGCTATTAACAGAATTGACTATTTCTCAGCCATCAGCTGTTCGTGTCTAACCCTCTCCATATCGGCAGGGAAAGGCTTGGCGGCCATTAGATAACAGATTCCGCCAAGGATGCCGCCGATGCAGGCTATTGTCAGTGCAGTACCCAGCGCCTGGGCATCCTGCCCCAGTGCATCGGAGATAGCGCCGACAAAATAAGGGCTCCAGCCGCCGCCGAAGACATACATACAGAAGACCATCAGGCCCCAGACGAGCCCTTTCTGAGCCGCTGGTGCTACGTCCTGTGACAAGGCGCTCAGGCAGGGTATTGCCATTACATTTAGCACACCGTAGGCGATTACAAGTACCAGGCCTATGCCCTTCATCTGAAAGTAGATAGCCCCTGCAAGGCAGATGGCGCTGAGGAATATCGTGATCGCAGGTATATACAGACGGCCCCTGGGATCCTTTTTGAACCAGACGTCCGCGAGGATGCCGCCCAGCGGTGATCCGACTATGGCGGCCAGGACGATAGGCACCATCACGGCATTGGCGGCTGCGACATCCACTCCCCATGCCCTGCCCACATAGGCAGGAGTCCAGAATAGAAATGACATGGACATGATGTTGGCCAGGCCATAGCCTACCAGCACCCAGACCAATGAGGGTATCTTGAAAAGGGTTTTTATCGATTGCCCGAAGGTTACCTTGAAACCGGTGGCGGATTGTGTGGCTACGGTCTTGTAATCTTTCATGAACAGGGCCAGTATGCCGAGGATAACGCCCGGGATGGCGAAGTACAGGAACGGGGCCTGCCAGCCCTGTGTCTTGGCTATAGCGCCGGCCAGCACCGATCCCAGCGCTATGCCCAGCGGGACTGCCATGTTAAAAACTCCCATGGCTGCGCCGCGCGCCTTATGCGAGTAAGCGGCGCCGACCATGGCTGTGCCGCCGGCTGAGAATCCGGCTTCACCCACGCCGACCAGGCTGCGGGGAACGAATAGAGACCAGAAATTCCAGGCCTTGCCGGTCAGGAATGTAAAGCCGCTCCACAGGATCGCCATAATGGCGATGGACTTGCGCCTGCTCCATCGGTCGACCAGATAGGCTACAGGGAATGAGAATAGTGCTATGCTGAGGAGGAAGACTGAACCTAAAATCCCCACGTCGCCGTCGTTCAGGTTCAGGGCGGCTTTCATCGGTTCGACTACCGCGGCAACCACCTGCCTGTCCATGTAGTTGACCATGTAGAGCAGCGTGCAGATGATCAGGATGAAAAGCGATGCCCCCTTGCCGGCTTTGTATTGCTTGGAATCACCAGTGTCCTTTACCACTACATACCTCCTTATGAAATTAGTTTGTATTGAAGTCGCCCCCGGCGGCCGATTAAGTTGCAATAACAGGCGCGGCGATAACGCCCCATATTACCTTTCCGCAGCTACCCAGTCAAGCGAAATATGAATTGTGTTACTGTCTCTGATTTGTCGGTTTTGAGTTAGAGAGACCTTGCAAAACATTATACCGCTATCCTTGATATAGATTTTAATAGTTC
>JAFGHL010000033.1 GCA_016930155.1 Dehalococcoidia bacterium
GCCGGCCCGCGCCAGTCCCTGTATCTGCACGGTTGTAAAGCTATTATCTTTGAAGGCTGAGAAGGTGACCCATCCCGCCTCGGGATGTCCCTGGGGCGTGATGAAGGTGAAGCTTTCGGGTCCGGCGTAGAGCACCATCACGCCCGTGACCACCAGTCCGCCCGGCGTATCGGCGTTGATCAGAATCACCTCGCCCGGACTGATGCCTTCGGGCGGAGGGAAGAAGCGGTTGGCCGGCGGCTGGTACTTTGTGAAGTTTTCCTTGAGAGTGGATATGGCCTGTTCCGGAGAGATGTTGCCCGGCAGGGAGATTCGATATGTTTTTTGCCAGAGCTGACCGAACCCCTGCAGCGGTCCCGCCACACGGCGTCCGCTGACGTTGAGGTTCACCGCCTCCCCGGGCATTGGCTTAACGCTCAGCCTGGACACAGGTTCCGCCCAGGGCGAATCCGCGGCATTATCCGCCGGCGGGGATTTACGCAGAAATTCCTGCGGTGGTTGGCCGCTGTATCCGGCTTTTCGCAGGGCTGTGGCGATGTCGCCGTAGCAGGGAATGCCCTCGTCCAGGCGAGCCAGCCGGAAGACGTCGAGCATGCGCCCGCTCAGTCCGGAGGCGATCAGGCGCTGTCCCCTGTACATGGTGGAGTTGTGCAGGCGTACCAGCATGCTGAGGGCGGTGTTGTCCAGGGATGAGGCGGAACGGAAATCCAGTACGGTCGTGCCCTTAGTGTTCACGGCCAACAGGCCGTCGATCTCCTGCTCCAAGGCAGCAGAAATGTCCCCCGTCAGGGAGATGATTACGATGCCCTGCCCGACGTCCATAACTTTCATACTGCTAATCACAGTATAGTGTCGGGAGGATGGCAAGGCAAGGTGTCGCCGCAGGGGTGGTAAGGTTATAATATCGCAGTGTAATTAAGGAGTTGATATATGGATGAATCGAGGCAGGAGATCAAAGACAGGGCATACGCGCTGGCCAAGAAGTACGAGATGGAGAACGGCGCCTGCGCGCAGGGCGTTTTCGCCGCCGTGACCGAGGCGCTGGGCATGGGTAACGACGATGTTTTCCGTGCCGCCACCGGCTTTGCCGACGGCATCGGACTGACAGGTGACGGCCACTGCGGTTCGCTGTCGGGGGCGGTGATGGCCATCAGCTATATTTACGGGCGAAAAAAGGAGGAGTACCACCGCCGCGGCAAGATGATGAAGGCGCTGTTGCTCTGCGGAGAGCTTGAGAACAGGTTTATGCAAAAGTACGGCGTATGCCGTTGCCATGAGCTTCAGACCAGGTTTTTCGGGCGCTTTTTCAACCTGCTGGAGCCGTCCGAGATCGAGGCTGCGCTCAACGCAGGTGCGCTGGAGAGGTGCTCCTCGCTGGCCGGAGAGACCGCCGCCATGGCGGTTGAGCTGATACTCGACCAGCGCGAGAAGGACGCGGCTAAAGTCTGAATTTAAATATAGCCGCTCACGGCTGCCAGGAGGGGTCGGTGTCGTCCAACTGGTTCTGAGTGAAGTTTGTCTGGTTGCTGCCGTCGGCGTTCATGATATAGATTTCCTTATTGCCGTCTCGTTTGCTCATAAAGGCGATGTATTTGCCGTCCGGCGACCAGCAGGGGTTGGTATCCTGCTCTTCGGACTCGGTCAGCCTGGTCTGTTCGGTCCAGCCGTCCTCGGAGCTGAAGACATAGATCTCCCAGTCCTTGTCGCGCCAGGAGTGAAACACGATGCGCTTGCCGTCGGGCGACCAGTCGGGGCCGCCGTCGCGGTCCTTATTTTTGGTGAGCTGGGTCTGGTTGCCGCCGTCGGCGTCCATTATGAATATCTCGAAGTCGCCGTCGCGTTTGGAGGAGAAGGCGATTTTCTTGCCGTCGGGCGACCAGGCAGGATCGACGTTATCGTGTTCATACCTGGTGAGCTGCACGGGAGTGTCCATTCCATTCTCGGGAGCAGTGAAGATGTTCCGGTAGATGGTACCTTTGTTCTTTGACACATAGGCGATCTGTTTGGTCCCGGGAAAGGAGCCGGCCGGTGAGGCTGCCTGTGAAGGAACGCTTGCGAGGACGGTGCGCGAGACGGGGGACCATTCGGGCTCTTCCACTATGTCATCGGTCTCGTATAATGTCATAGTCTCTTCACCGTCTGCGTTGGCTATATTGATCTTATAGCTTAATTTGGTGCGGTCTTTGGAGAATGTACTCGTGATAAAGGCGATCCACTTACCGCAGGGAGACCACGAGGCGTCCGTGTTAACCACGCCCCGTGTAGCCCGTGCTCCGACAAGTGTCTTCAGGTTTGTCCCGTCCGTATTCATGCTGTAGATCCAGCCTGACACCTGGCACATGATTTTCGTGCCGTCGGGCGACCATCGGGGCTGACAGGCGTAGTTAAGTTTTTGGTTCACGGGCTGCACGTCGCTGCCGTCGGCATTCATAGTGTAGATATGTGTATCTTTGCCGCCCCTGTTTGAAGAGAACGCTATCCGGCTGCTGTCGGGGGACCAGTTCGGCTCGCGGTCGCCGGCGTCATCATTGGTCAATCGCACGGGGTTGCTACCGTCGTAATTGACCGTGTAGATCTCGTAGTTGCCGTCGCGATCCGAGGCGAAGGCTATTTTACTTCCGTCGGGAGACCAGGAAGGCTCGATATCCTTCTCGGTATTACGGGTGATGCGGTTGGGATTGGCGCCGTCCGAGTTCATCACATATAGCTCGGCGTTCCCGTCCTCACTGCTCTGATACACGATCATGCTGCCGTCGGGTGACCAGGAATACCATTCGGCCGGTGTCTGGAAGCACCGGTAATCCGTCCCGTCCGTATTCATCATGCAGATGCCCGATCCCCAGCACCTGAACGATATTTTGCAGTCGGGTGGTTGGGTGGATGAAGACACCAGTCCTTTGTCTGCAGGTATCTCGATCTGGGGTGGGGACTGGGAAGCTGTCTGATTGGGGGAAATTGCGGAAGGCTGGGAGCATGCAAGGGGGATCATCACCAGGGCCATGAAGATGGGGGAAAATGTCCGAAATGCCGACTTCATCATCTGCCACCTCCTGGAAATAAGTACAGGTGAACGAAATGTCCTGACTATAACAGGTTATAGCATGTCGATTTGCAGGTCAAATCCGTGAAGCTGCAAATTAAGCGGTCATTGCGAGCGAAGCGAGGCAACCCAGTGAATTGTAATCACGGACAAGATTGCTTCGTCACTGCGTTCCTCGCAATGACATGATTAAAGTGCGTTCCTCGCGATGACGAAAATTAGTGGATTTATTGTTCAGGCCGGCTTAAGGTTTTCCAGAAGAACCTTGGGATTAAGTCTTTCGAGGGCAAGATGATCTGAGGCACCGAGTATCTCGATACCGACTATTTCTTCATGCGGACCCAGGTCGATAGTCACGTCTTCACTAAAATGCAAAGTAGTAACCTGGGTCGGTCCTTTTTTAAAGGAGATATAAAGGGCATCGACCTGGGGGTCGTATTTAATCTTCATTCTGTGCCTCCGAAATAGAAGACGTAAACTGTGACTACTATTATTCTATCAGATTCTTCAATAACAATAGGCATAACCTGTTTTATGGCGTATTTCCTGCCTTTCCAATCCTTATTGAAAGGGAAATTCTTGCGATAAGATAACCGCTTACTTTTAGCTGGTGCTAACTCACCTGTTCTAATAGCCGCCTCGACTTCTTCCCTATTGGCGCCACGATCCGGCATCTGATCAAGAGCATGTTGAGAAAAAAGTATAGGTTTCATAGCCACCTTGAAAACTATACGTTTCTTAATATGGGAATGTCAATATAAGCTCCCCGCAATGCCGATCTCATTGACAGCCGCGTATCAAAACGGATACCATCAGTGCCGGGTCAGACGAAGTGAGATAACGGCCGGTTTAACAATTCAGAAGGGAAATCAGGGAGGTAGGAGTAGCGTATGAACTGCCACGAACGTACTGCAACCGCATTAAACCTGGGAGTGCCAGACCGCGTGCCCATCTTCTCCTGTACCGAGGAGCAAAACCAGATTTACGAGATCCTGGGCAATAAAGACGGGGCCCTTCCGTTGAGCATGATCCGGGAGGGGGTGACGGGGGCGCTGTTCAAGCTGGCCGCACCGCTGATCAACCGTGTGGGCTGGATGACCAGCGAGACCGAGAAATTCATGGGGAAGAAGCTGGAGGCCGACATCGCCCTGGGCTACGACTGCTCCTGGCTGATGTACTCATCCATTTTCAATTTGAGGGGCAACAGGCAGTCCACCGACATCTGGGGCAAGCTGTACGACCTGGTGGCCGACCCGGATGGAAACGTGGACACGCCCATGTACCGGGAGGGGTTGCTGACCACGCCGGAGCTGTGGGAGTCCTGGCACCACCCCGATCCCGATAAATTTTACAAGACCATATACCGTGTATTCGCCGACCTGCAGAAACGCTACGGCGACAAGATTTACCTGATGGGCAGCCTGTTCTCCGGATTGTGGGAATCGGCGTCACAGTCGATGGGGCTGGCAAACTTCGCCGTGACGCTGCGACGCAATCCCGACTTCGTGCGGAAAATGGTGAAATACTACGAGACGATTTACCTGGCGACGATAAATGCCACGGCCGACGCCGGCATGCCGGCCTTCATCTATTCGGACGACATGGGTCACAAGAGCGGCCCGCAGATGCCGCCGCGCGTGCTGGATGAGTTTTTCGGACCCAGCCTGCGCAGGCTGTGCGAGGAGGCCCACAAACGCGGCATCAAGATCATCGTACATTCCTGCGGCAACGTGAACCTGCTGCTTGAGATGTTCGCTGGCTGGGGCTTCGACGGCGTGCACTCGCTGGAGCCGACTGCCGGCATAGACATTGAGGATGTGAAAAAGCGGCTGGGGAAGAGCATGTGCATCTTCGGCAACATGGACATCTCCCACGTCCTGAGCGAGGGCACGCGTGAGGAGGTGAAGGAGGCGGTCAAGGTTCAACTGAAGGCCGCCGCCATGGACGGCGGGTACATCATGGCCATGACCAACTCGCACAATGCGGTGAAGGTCGGAAACACGCGCTGGATGATCGAAGATACCCACCGTTACGGGGTCTACCCCCTTAATTTGGCCTGATATAGGCGAGGTGAGCGATGAATGAACGTGATGCCATAAAAGGTGTGCTGGATACGGTTGTCAGCCTGGATATCGATGCGGTGGCCGGTGAAGTGAGCGCTGCGCTGAAGGCGGGCGCCGACCCGCGCGCCGTGCTGAACGACGGCCTGAGCGC
>JAFGHL010000034.1 GCA_016930155.1 Dehalococcoidia bacterium
TGGCCCGCCGCGCCGAGGGCGGCCATTACGCGGCGGCGGCGCGCGTCGCAGCCGAACTGGTGCAGCGCTACGAGCGCGCGCCGCTCACGCAGCCGATGCTGCTCAACGTGAACGTGCCCGACCTGGATTTACGCGATATACCCGGGATAGATGTGACCAAGCTGGGTGAGAAGGTCTACTCGGCCGGCATCGAGACGGGCTATGACGGGCGGCACGAGTATTACTGGATACAGCACAGGGCGGTGGATATGGAGGACGCCAGCGGCACGGACCTCTGGGCGCTCAAGCACCGCCGCATATCGATCACGCCGCTGCGCTTTAACCGCAGCGAATACAGCACGGAATTCGTACACGAGATGGCGCCGGCCCTGTGTCGGCGTCTGTTGGGTAAAAAATAGTCATCGAGGAGGGATCAATGTCTGAAGTTGTCATCGTGAGCGCGGTCAGGACGGCCATCGGCACATTCGGCGGAGGCCTCAAAGAGCAGACCGCGGCCAAATTGGGCTCGATAGTGATAAAGGATGTCCTGAAAAGGGCCGGCCTCAGGCCGAAGTCGGGATCCGGATTGCTGGGATACGGCCCGGCGGCGCTGGCCGGCGAAGGGCTGTGCGAGCTTGAAAAGAAATACTACGATTGGCCGGAGAACCTCAAAGAGGTGCAAATAGATGAGGTCGTGATGGGCAACGTGCTGCAGGCAGCGCAAGGACAGAACCCGGGCAGGCAGTCCATGATTTACGCCGGGCTGCCCAAGGAGACGCCCGCCATGACGGTGAACAAGATCTGCGGCTCGGGCCTTAAAGCCATTATCGCCGGCGCGCAGGCCATTATGCTGGAGGATGCCGATATAGTCGTGGCCGGCGGCACGGAGAGCATGAGCAACGCCCCCTACGCCATGACCCGCGCGCGCTGGGGCTACCGCATGGACATCAGTGGAAAGGGCGATGTGCTGGACCTGATGGTCTACGACGGGCTGTATGAGCTTTACTATGGCTACCACATGGGGGTGACGGCGGAGAACATCGCCTCCAAATACGGATTCAGCAGGGAGGAGCAGGATAAGCTGGGGCTGATCAGCCACCAGCGCGCCAGGGCCGCCATCAAGGACGGCACATTCAAGCAGGAGATCGTGCCGGTGGTGACGCCGCAGAAAAAGGGCGACCCGGTGGTCTTCGATACGGACGAGAGGCCGATGGATACCAGCATGGAGAAGATGGGCAAGCTGGCCCCGGCCTTCAAGAAGGACGGCACGGTCACGGCCGGCAACGCCTCGGGCATCAACGACGGCGCGGCGGCCGTGCTGCTGATGTCGGCTAAAAAGGCAAAGGAGATGGGGCTTGAGCCCATCGTGAAGATAAAAGCCTATGCGTCGGGCGGAGTGGACCCCGCATACATGGGACTGGGCGTGATTCCGGCCGTGAAGAGGGCGCTGGAGAAGGCCAAATTGTCGGTCAGGGACCTGGACGTGGTGGAGTTAAACGAGGCCTTCGCCTCGCAGGCGCTGGCCTGTTTTAAAGAGCTGGGCTTCGATATGGAAAAGACCAACGTGCACGGCAGCGGCATCTCGCTGGGGCATCCCATCGGGGCCACCGGCGGACGCGTGCTGGTAACGCTGGCGCATGAGATGCAGAGGCGCAAGCTAAAGTATGGGCTGGCGACCATGTGCATCGGTGGTGGCATGGGCATCGCCATGGTCGTGGAAAGATAACAGACGGGGTGATTTGGGCAAGATACTGATCGTCAACACGGGGCCGGTGCGGGAGCTTTCAGCGGAGGCTGTAGCTCAGGCCGTGGCGGAGCGGCTGTCCGAATATAAGCTCGCCGCTGTGTATTACTGTCCCCTGCCCGGCGCGGAGGAGATGGCGCGGTTCATCGCGGGACGTCTCGGTCTGCAGGTCCAACCGTTGCCGGGTCTCAGTGAAGCGACATCCGTCACGCTTGATGATTTGGCTGTAAAACATAAGAAAGAAACGGTAGTTATAATTTCTGAACAGGCGCTATCTGTGACCATGCTGCTGCATCTTCTGGGCTTGAACAGCAAGCATTATGGACAGATCGATCAGCAGCCGGGGAGTGTGAACCTGTTCGAGTTTCGCTTAGGCGTCCCCTCCGCCCTTTACATAAATGACACCTGCCACCTGAATAAGTTAATATAGATAACAACGTTATTGGAAAACAACATGAACAAAATAAAAGCGGGCATCATCAACGTCACCGGTTACGCCGGCGTCGAGCTGGCGCGCATACTCTGGCAGCATCCCGATGTTGAGCTGGTCTCGGTAACGGGCAGGAGCGCGGCAGGCAAGAAGCTGGGCGAAGTCTTCCCCCATCTGGCCGTCACGGGTCTGACCATAACTGCCGAGCTGGAGGGCAAGATAGACGTCGCCTTCTCGGCCATGGCGCACAAGGCCAGCGCCGAGGGCATCGTCCCGCTGCTCAACAAAGGCATCCGGGTGGTGGATATCAGCGCCGACTTTCGCCTCAAGGAGGCCGCCTGGTACCCGCTGTGGTACGATTTCGACCATCCCGCGCCGGAGCTTCTTAAAAAGGCCATCTTCGGATTGCCCGAACTGCACCGTGCACTGATAAAAAATGCCGATCTGGTTGCCAACCCCGGCTGTTATCCGACCTCGGCCATACTTGCGCTGGCGCCGCTGGTCCAGCTGGGCCTGGTTGAGCCGGACCTGATCGTCGACAGCAAATCGGGCGTCTCCGGCGCCGGCAGGACGCTAACCCTGCCCACACATTTCTCCGAGGCCAGCGATAACGTGCGCGCTTATGGCCTGGGCGGCCATCGCCATTTGCCCGAGATACAGCAGGAATTGACCCTGCTGGACGCCACAAAAAGCGTCTCTGTGACCTTTGTGCCGCACGTGGTGCCCATGACGCGCGGCATCGAGAGCACCTGCTATGCGAAGGTAAAGCCGGGCAAGCTCAGCGGCGGCAAGGAAGAGCTGGACAAGATATATTACGATTTCTACCGCGACGAGCCTTACACAAAGGTGGTGCAGCAGCCGCCCGAGAGCAAGCACACGCTGGGCAGCAACCTCTGCCTGGTCTATCCAGCCATCAACCAGAAGACAGGCCGGGTGGTGGTGATAAGCTGCATCGACAACCTGGTCAAGGGCGCTGCTGGACAGGCAGTACAAAATATGAATATAATGTTTGGTTTGCCGGAGACGTCCGGCCTTGAGGCCCTTCCCCTTTATCCATAGAGCGTGCCCCCATCGTCTAGAGGCCTAGGACACCAGCCTTTCAAGCTGGACACAGGGATTCGAATTCCCTTGGGGGCACCACTTCTTTTTATACCTGATAAACGAAAAGTATTTTTCAAATACTTGCAAGCACTGTATTACGCAAAATGATTACAACAAGTGCTATTGGAGTTAAATCTGAACATGGATAATAATGCCTATGAATAATGTATTTCCCAAATGTTTTCGAGAGCTTCTTCAAGATTCGAGCATATCCATAAAGCTGCTCTGAAAGCGGTGTCTAAACCATTTTCCCAATGACCATGCTGGAATGATACAACTTTGATTTTAGTCTCTTGTAATTGCATCTCGTAGCCCGATTGTTTGACCAACTCCATCTGCATTTGCTCTGTCTTTTGCAGGGCATCTCTGATACTTGGGTCTTTCTCTATCATTCCGTAAAACCTTACAACGAACACTGACAAAACAACGCCGGAAACATTGAATGCAAGCATAGGATTGGTTGCTGTCCCAGCCATGTACCCCATTTCTAATCCATCTATCATTTTATTACAGTAGCAGTCCCAGTGGTTTAGCAAGGAACCGCCTATATTCCCAAACTTTGCCCTCAATTCTGCCCTTGTTTCAGCTACTAGAATAACCTTACCTATAATTTCACGGGAGGGAGATTCTCTCGCTCCACCAAAAAGTTGAAGAATTTTGGGGGGCATGTCAGTTTTAATACTGGGAAAGACTTCCCACCAGATCATCTCAGTATCTGTCACATATACAGGCAATTGGCCATTCCAGTTACTTAAGGGAATAGGTAAGGTTTCCATTTCGCAACCTCCTGACTGTTACTGACGTATATCTCGAATAGTACTATCTTATATCGCATATAACGGGTGGCTTATTCAGTGACATTATAAATTATTTGTATATGCCTGTTGTATTCGTTGAACAAATACGATAGAATGCGATCGATGTTTTGGGGTTGAAAAGATACCTCAATCAAGATCTAAATATTCCGGATTTTGAATTTGGGTTGATGATTGGGTTCTGGTAAGGAGAGGAAAAATGAAACGAGTTATGTTCATATATGTGATTTTAGCTGGTTTGTTTATGAGTACTTGTGCCGTTTCTACTTCCCCAACAACAGAAAAAGCTTCAACGCTAATGTACAAACTTAGTATTAATACCAGTCCTTCAGGAGCAGGTTCTGTGTCTCCTCCTGGCGGCGAATATGAATCAGGTCTTCAGGTGCCCTTAACTGCAATCCCAACCAATGGCTATACCTTTGATTATTGGGATGGCGCTGCTTCAGGTTCTTCGTATGAAGTTACTATTATCATGGACTCAAATAAGACTGCTACCGCCCATTTCAAAGTTGTCGAAACTCCGCAAGTCCCCATACCGACTTCAGCATCAACACCCACGTTAGAAATTGATAGAGAGAAAATGATAGAGATTTTTAAGACGAATGCTCTAATAGAATGGGGCGATGATTATTCGATGGTAAAATATGAAATAGGCAAACAAACCGAAGCCTACGATTGGATTGCTAGAAATACGAGATATCCTGACATTTTGGCGAAAGCAAAACGGAAATGGGGCGATGATTATTCAATGGTCAAATATGAGTACGAGAAGCAATCGGAAGCTTACGAATGGATAATTTCACAAACAGCATATCCACAAATCATGGAGAAAGCAAAGCAGAAATGGGATGATGATTATTCGATGGTCAAATATGAATACGAGAAGCAGGTAAAGGCATATAAATCTTTATGATAATTTGTGGTGTGAAAGAGCGACAATTGTTAAGTAATACGAATAGTGTAAGATAGGGAAATATTAAAATACAACGAGAAGATATTTAAGGAAGCAGTGATTTGAATTCAAACATATTAATCATCCCACAAAACTCGCATTCTGTCTGACACTGTTTTCGGGGAAAGGATCAGTTTGCTAGGATAAAGAAGTATTTTAGCACGAATTGTCACATAAATTCTGGGTGAACAAATGAATACAGCAGATAAGAATAAAAATGTAATTCACAATGTGCCGCTTGTAAACCTTGACATGGCAACACTTGTTCCAAGTTTTACTGCCGTATCCAAAGATAAAAATGGCAATATAAAATCAAAGAGGTATGGAGACGAAGAGCTCAGTTATTCTGCAGATTACAAGGATGAAGTAATTGAGGAGTCGTCAGAAATAAGTAATCCAAAATCTAAATCAGAAGATAGAAAGCGGATTATGGAGAGGCGAGTTGTGCAAAGGCTATTACCGGTATTCAATGAAAACAACTCCACAAATTTTATAATTAGTAAGGGGGAACCCCCACAGGATGGCATTGCAGATGTATTTATAGAAGGTTCAAATACAAAAGAAAGAAAGGCAATTCAAGTCACTATATCGGATGAAAAAGCAGTCGCAAAACTTGGGCGCACCAAATCGTTGTCCAGGAGTGGTAAAACATACCAAATATCTAGTGAAGCTATTAAAACAAGAGTCAACGCTAAAACTTCGACTAAATACCCAGAAGCTCTTCGAAGTAAAACCGTGCTTGCTCTTGATGGTTGGCATGGTGTAACAAAGAAAACACTTGATGAATTTAAAATAAAAGAGAAGGACTTCCTTAAACGGGCAGGTTACTCGCAGATATGGTTTGTTGGAACTATCACGGAAGAGATTGTTAGGTTAATATAAGAGTATGGAAATCGAGTGTAGATGTAATAACTGTGGAATGGATTTAGAGCCTAGCCATATTGGTATGTGTCCACATTGTGGCAAGGCGGCAGGTAAAAAATGCCATGCAACGTTTAATTCAGTTATAGGGATAAGTGCATCTGTATTGGTAGAGAAACAGCACAACACAATTGAGATGAAAACCAAACCGGTTAAGGTATTAATAGTAATGATAATTATTGATGTTCTCATACTAATAGTGTGTACATTAATTGGACTATTAGCGGGGAACGCTTTGATGGGATTTATCGTAAGTTTAGTAGCTATTTTGATCGTAGACATATGGTTCAAGAGAAAAGAGAAAACCATAATCAGCGAGATTACAAAATATCAGTCGTAAACACTCCCCATCATTAATATTCCTCTCGGTCCGCGTTTTCTTAGATAATCCAGTTCAAGAATAATCTCTGCCCCATGTTATTAAAATATTTATGCTCATTGTGACCTTTCCCCGTTAAACCGCAGCACCCTGTCTTAGAGTCCTCGAGATATAATAAAATATCGCGGGAGGGCTCAATTGAAAGCAA
>JAFGHL010000035.1 GCA_016930155.1 Dehalococcoidia bacterium
AACTATTAAAATCTATATCAAGGATAGCGGTATAATGTTTTGCAAGGTCTCTCTAACTCAAAACCGACAAATCAGAGACAGTAACTCGGATTGATTAGAGGTTTTCACCGCAGGCATTAACACATTATAATAGATGTACGATTCCGCATCTTAGAAAACGCCTTTCGACAAAAACGTATCAACAGAGAATTCAGGGCTTAGCGTAACAATATGAGCTTCCGGATCGTTATCGCTGACAGCAATGCCAGGTTCATGAGCATGCTGGGGCGCGCCCTGCTCGACTCAGATTACAGCCTGTACCCCGCCGAGTCCAGAGAAACAGCCCTGCAGCAGATCACTCAGTACGATATAGATGCCTGTATAATAGACGTCGATTTGCCGGGCGGTATTGAGGAAGTCCTGCAAGCCTGTATGAATAAGTCAAAGCCTATTGTGGCCATGGGGGCTTCCACCCTTAAGGAAACCGGTAAACTGGTGGAGATCATGTACTATGGCATACCCTACGTTAAGAAGTACACCGCCGAAGGCGAGGCCAAGCTTGATCATATCATAGCCAGAATGAACGTTCTTTTAAGAACCCTTCTTATTTTCAGCAAGGATAGTGAGTATCAACGCGGCGTTATTGCCGGACTTGAAAGCAAGGGTTACAAGATTTTTACTACCGAGAAATCCGAGGATCTGCTGCATACTTTTCTGCTCAGCGAACCGAAGGCCGTGCTTGTATATTTTCCTTCTGTAGAGGAGGTCGAAGAACTCAAGAAGATCCGCAGGCTGGACAATCACTTACCTATAGCTGTTGTTTTAAACAACCTGCCTTCCGAGGCGATAGACCTTTTTCAGGATAAATCCACGAAAATCCTGTCACAGGAGGAAGTATCCGATTATCTGGATTATCTCTGACCCGCCAAACCGTTATAGATACCCAAAGGTATGCTCAGATCGACCGTCGTGCCCTGCCCGGGTTTGGATTGGATTACCAGAACTCCTCCCAACAGTGAAACTCTCTCGTTCATGCCTACCAAACCAAGCTTCCCGCTGCTGGACAGGTCTCCAACAGCATCGGGCAAATCGAATCCCTTGCCATCGTCTTTGATGACCACTGCCAGTTGCGAATCAGTAAATTCAAGGCTGACATCCGCTTTTGTAGCTGCGGCATGCTTGCCGATATTGTTAAGCGCCTCCTGTATAATCCTGAACAAAATCAGCTCCATCTCCGGCAGCAGCCTCTGCTCCTTTCCATTTATTTTTAGAGAGATGTCAATGCCGCTGTCTTCTCCTTTCTGTTTGACCAGCCATTGAACTGCGGGCAACAAACCTAAATCATCAATAATCGACGGCCTCAGGTCCTGGCTGAACCGTCTTATACCCTGCAGAGTGACGCCGATCCTCTGGCGGATATCTTGCAGGGCGATTCTCTGTTGCTGCGATAAGCCAACATTATCGCGGATAAAATTGTCCATTTGCCTGGAAATAGCGAAAAGGGCTTGCGCTGTATCATCATGTAATTCCCGAGATATCCTTTTACGCTCCTCTTCCTGTGCCCGCGTGATCTGATTAAGATAGTAGCGCAGGTTTTTTTGCATGCGCCTCTCTTCCGATACGTCCCTCGCTATATGCTGGAAACCCACCGGCTTATCATCGACGGTCATCAGGATCGTGGTCAGGGTCAGTGTCCTGGTAATCCCATCCTTGGTAATCGTCTGCTGCTCATAAGGCTGGTTAAAGGGTTCGCCGTTCAGCAATTTCTTGCCCACTTCGCGACCCAGCTTAAGCATCCCCTCATCCATGAATTCCTTAACGTTCCTGCCAGTCAATTTGTCAAGTGGGTAACCCGATATCATCAGTGTCGCCCGGTTCCCGGCCAGTATTTTGCCGTCCAGGTCCTGGAACCAGATGGCATCGTGAGCGTTTTCAAACAGGTTCCTGTAATCCCTGGCTGACTTATAGAGCTGGTCCGCGATCTCCCTGGCCTCAGCATATAGCTTGGCATTGGTCAGTGCTGATGCTATCTGGCCTGCTATGGTGCTGAGCAGATCGATCTCGTCGGGGAGGAAAGTCCGCGGACGCCGCATTCCCACGCAGAGCGTGCCGATCACCTCTCCCTTGGATTTCATCGGTACTATCAGCATCGGATGGATTTTATTACGTATTACAGCCGAGCGCGTCAGTCTGGGATCGCTTGACGCATCCGGCACAAGCATAACTTCGCCTGTCGCCGCAACCTCGCCGTTGAACCCCTCACCTATCTTGACATGATCAAGCTCCGCTGCACTCTCTGATGAAATCCCTTCGTAGGCCGTCAATATCATATCGTTCTGCCTGGGTTCAATGGTATAGACCAGGATGACTTCAACTTCCATGACCTCGCCTACCATCTCAACAGCGGTCTCAATAACCTTGGCCGGTTCGAGGTACTGGCTGAGGGCGTTGGAAATAGTATTAAGTGTCGCCAGCCTCCTGGCATTGGCGCGGGCTTCGCGTATCCTGGCCTGCAGCTGTTCCTGAGTATTCTCCAGCGCCGTCACAGCCTTCTTGTACCTTCTATCATCGTTTTCCTTGATATGAATCCAGTACACAAAAACCAGGCCGGCTATGGTAACCAGCGCAACTTCGAGCAGGGCGTCGTTGCGGTTGGTCGAATTAAACAGCGCCTGAGGCAGCATTACCGCCAGCGAGGCGCCGATGACAATGAGCGTGGGTAATATACCGAAGACGAATGCTGTATAAAGAGCGATCAACAGAAACAGATTACGCTCTATAGTATGGCGGCTCAGATTAAAAAGATAGAAGTCCGACTGAAAACCGCCGGGCCAGATGACATCGCGGTACAAAAATAAAGTAATGACACCGAACAGGGCGAGAATTATCCAGAAATGATACCTTGACCAGATTTTATGCGCGAATCTCATGTCAAATGGGTTTCTGCCACGCGATTTATATGCCTGCTGTAGAGGGCCCCTTAAGGCAGCTCCTCCAGGGTAAGCCATCCTTTTTTTAACCCGAATACTATGGCCTCGGACCGTGAACCCACCCCCAGTTTATTGAAGATGCTGCGCAGGTGAGTTTGTACCGTCCTCACGCTTAAGGTAAGAGTGTCGGCTATTTCCATATTACTCATGCCTTTGGCTGCCAATCTCAATACCTCCATTTCTCTATCGCTCAACACCTCGCCGGGCGCCTGCACGGTCTGTTCCTCGACCGGCGAGCGCAGCCGGTTAAGTACCTTCTTCATTATCTTGGGATGCAAGACCGGCTCGCCCGTCATCACCTGGCGAATAGCAACTATCAATTCCTCCCCACTCGATTCCTTAAGCAGGTAACCGGCCGCGCCTGCCTCCAGCAGGGCGAAAACATATTCATCATCATCGTAGCCGGTCAGTACCAGGATGGCAATATTCGGATACAATGCTTTAACCTGCTTGGTGGACTCGATTCCGTTTAACCGCGGCATCGATACATCCATAATGATTATGGCCGGCTTCAGTTTTTTAGCCAGCTCCACCGCCTCAATCCCATCGCTGGCCTCACCCACAACCTCAAAATCAGCCTGCGATTCCAGCAGGCGTCTGGTTCCCTCCCGAACAACCTTATGATCTTCAGCCAGAAGTATCCTTACTTTCTCCATTAGCAATAACCTCTTTGAATGTGATTATATACACAATAAATACACTATTCAAGCCGTCTGACATGCTCCTTCAGCATAAATGCTTACGTATTTCAAGCCGATAAAAATAGACTGACCCACCAATTTTTTGATCTTAACTCTATTGTAAATAACTTACCATGGTAAATATGCCGGCGATTAAGCTTTGAGACGGATGAATTAAGGCTCGGCTTGTATTAGATTGTTATAAAATCAGGGTTATTGTATTTGTTATTCGCCGCGCGTATTGCAATAGTCGTTATGCCTTTCACGATGACAGAGAAAATAAACCGCACACCGGCAGCAGATACTGTGGAGCAAACCAATTACTGGGCAGGCAGGTCTCCCTGCTGGGAGATATGTCATTGTCCGACCATGATCAGGGAGGATTGTCCCGCCACTAAATACCAGTTCATGCCATGCTGGCAAATAGAAGGTACGTACTGCAAACTGGATGATTACGGAGAAACCGGCAACGACACCAGTATTTGTCGTGTATGTCGCGTTTATAAAAAATACGGAAACAGCGATCCAATAGAGTTAAAGCTTTTCGGCCGCGGCATTGATAGCTCATTGAAATCGCTGGGAAGGCTGGCCAAGCATTGACTTTATATACGAAAAGTATTAAAATCCCCGGCCGGTTGGGGGTATCTGAATTCATTGTTACACCAGTGGAATATGGTCGTATGACTTTATTCCACTTTTTTACGGATACATCCTTAGTTAGGAGGTTTTTATGGCAAAGCAAAAGGCAGCCCCAGTAACCACCACGGACACCGGGAGAGGCTTCGCCGGCAGGGCTTTCCAGAGGATCCAGGGAATCATTGACGATACCGGCGGGCAGGCAGGTGCGCCGATCCGTGTCCTACAGCAAGCGCAGGGCATCGTCGGATACCTGCCGCCCACCGTGCTGAAAACAATCTCCAGGGATCTCAAGATACCTCTGAGCGAACTGCACGGTGTTGTTACCTTCTACAGCTTCTTCACCATGCAACCCAAGGGTAGGCACGTTATACAGGTCTGCCTCGGTACCGCATGCTATGTCAAAGGAGGCCAGGACATCCTCGACCAGCTTAAAAAAGACTATGGCCTGGAGCCTGAGGGCATCACGCCGGACGGCAAATTCTCTCTCGAGACTGTGCGCTGCCTCGGTTGCTGCGGCCTCGCTCCGGTTATCGCCATCGGAGACGATATACACAGGAAGGTCAAGCCCGGCCAGGTAAAAGATATCCTGAATATGTACCATTAGGAGGTAAAGAAAAGTGCCCAAGATAACCTCTATTGAAGCTTTAAGCAAGTTAAAGAAAGCGGTCGAACCAAGGCTTAAGATCCGTGACGACGCGGATTTCAGCCACTATAAGTCTTCTCCACAGATCTGCATACAGCAATGCCGTGGCATGGGCTGCACTGCCGCTGGTGGCGACAAGGTAACGGAGCTGTTTGAAGAGCTTATTAAGAAGAAAGGCCTTGAGAGCAAATTGGACATCGTCAGGACCGGCTGTCTCGGACCATGCGAGATGGGCCCCACCGTGATCGTCAATCCTGGCGACATCCTTTATGTCAGGGTCAAGCCCGAGGACGTCAAGGAGATCTTCGAAAAACATATTTTAAAGGGAGAGATCGTCGAGAGGCTGGTTTACCATGATCCGACTACAAACCAGGCCATACCGGAAAGGCTTAAAATCAAATTCCTGGCGGACCAGGAATTCCGCATCCTGCATAACAACGGCATAATCAATCCATGGGATATCGAAGAGTACATCGCCCGCGGCGGCTATGAAGCGCTGGCCAAAGCCCTTTATAAGATGAAGCCCGACGATGTGCTGGAAGAGGTGAAGAAAGCCGGCCTCAGGGGCAGGGGCGGAGCGGGTTTCCCGACCGCTACCAAATGGGGCTTCCTTAAGGCCTCGCCCGGAACTGAAAAATACCTCGTCTGCAACGGTGACGAGGGAGACCCCGGAGCATATATGAACCGCGCAGTGCTGGAGGGAAATCCCCACTCTATCATTGAAGGCATGGCCCTCGGCGCGTATGCTGTCGGCAATGTCAGGCAGGGCTTTGCCTATATACGCGCTGAGTACCCACTGGCCATCGAGACGCTAAGTGCCGCCATAGCCCAGGCCCGGGAATACGGGCTGCTGGGTAAAAATATCATGGGCACCGATTTCGAGTTCAACCTGGATATTTTCCCTGGCGCCGGCGCCTTCGTCTGTGGGGAGGAAACCGCACTGCTCATCTCCATTGAGGGTAAGCGCGGCATGCCCAGGCAAAGACCTCCATTCCCCTCCGATAAGGGCCTTTTCGGCAAACCGTCTGCCATCAATAACGTCGAGACCTGGTCCATCATACCGCGTATAGTACGTGAGGGCGCCGATTGGTTCGCAGGAGTTGGAAGCGAGAAGAGCAAGGGTACCAAGTCTTTCAGCCTGGTAGGCAAGGTTAATAACGTAGGCCTGGTGGAGGTGCCTCTCGGCACCGCGCTGGGCAAAATAGTCTTCGACATCGGCGGCGGCATCCCGGGCGGTAAAAAATACAAGGCCACCCAGATGGGCGGCCCCTCCGGTGGCGTTATCCCCATCGAACATGTAAACGTGCCTGTGGATTATGAATCCGTCACAGCTTTGGGCGCCATTATGGGTTCGGGCGGCCTGGTCGTTATGGATGAGGACAGCTGTATGGTTGACGTTGCCAAGTTCTTCCTGCAGTTTACCCGCGATGAATCCTGCGGCAAGTGCGTGCCCTGCCGCGCCGGCATACCTAAGCTGCTGGCTCTATTAAATAAGATCACCAGCGGCAAAGGTACTTTAGAGGACATCGACACTATCCTCGAACTGGCAGAGATGATCCAGAAAGCTTCCATCTGCGGCCTGGGGCAGACCGCTCCCAATCCTGCAGTCTCCACCATCAGACATTTCAGAGAAGAATATGAGGCGCATATAATCGATAAGAAGTGCCCGGCAGCGCTCTGCCAGGCTCTGTTCCGCGCACCCTGCCAGCATACCTGCCCCGTCGGGCTTGACGTTCCCGGTTATGTATCACTTATTAAGAGCGACAAGCCGGCTGAAGCTTACAAACTGATCATGCAGCGCCTGCCGCTGCCGATGACGGTGGGGCGGGTCTGCCCACATCCTTGCGAGAAGAAATGCCGTAGGGGCCAGGTGGACGAACCGGTATCCATCAGGCACCTCAAGAGGTATGCCTCGGATTATGCCTACGAGCACGGGCTTTCTTACACACCCGCTATAAAAGTATCCAAGGCTGAAAAGGTCGCTGTGATCGGCGCCGGGCCTGCCGGGCTTGCCGCCGCCTGGGACCTGGCAATAGAAGGCTATAAAGTCACCATTTTCGAGGCGCTGCCGGTGGCCGGCGGCATGCTGGCGGTCGGCATTCCCGAGTACAGGCTGCCCAAAGACGTACTTAATAAAGAGATCGACAACATAAAGAAGCTCGGTATCGAGATCAGGTTGAACAGCCCGGTCAAAGATATCGATGCCCTGTTCAAGGATGGCTTCAAAGCCGTATTCGTGGGCATCGGCGCTCACAAAGGCGACAAGATGGGCATCCCGGGCGAGGACCTCGAGGGCGTTTACGATGCCATCGATTTCCTGCGCAACATCAACCTGGGCAAATTCATTAACGTGGGCAAGAAAGTTGCGGTAGTTGGCGGCGGCAACTCCGCCATCGATGCCGCCAGAGTTGCCCTGCGCAAGGGCGCCGAGGAAGTACACATCGTCTACCGCAGGGAGAAGGCAGACATGCCCGCAGAGGAAGAGGAGATACTTGCCGCCGAAGAAGAGGGTATCAAGCTGCATGTACTGACCACCCCCATAAAAGTTATCGGAAAGGGCGGCAAGGTATCCGCAATCGAATGCAACAATATGTCTCTGGGAGATTTCGACAAGAGCGGCAGGCGTTCCCCCAAACCCATCGCCGGCTCCGAGTACACGATCGAAGTGGACACATTGATCGAAGCCATCGGCCAGAGGCCGGACACGGAATCGATCAACCTGGGCAGCGTAAAGACCGGCCGGGGCGGCGTCCTGGCAGCAGACAAGAGGACGCTGGCAACCGACCAGAAGGGCGTTTTCGCCGGCGGCGATGCCTTCACTGGGCCGTGGACCGTTATCGAGGCTATAGCTTCAGGTCAGAGAGCGGCCTCATCGATCAAGAGGTTCCTCTCCGGCAAAGAACTGGGGCCAAGGGTTGACCGGCAGGATGCCGAAACCTTCACGTATTCCAATGTGCCTCCCACCGATGCCGAAACCGCCGAGCATGCCAGGGTTAAGATCGCTGAGATCCGTCCGGCGGACAGGAAAACGACGATGAAAGAGGTGGCAATTAACTTCACGGCCAAAGAGGCCCGTGAAGAATGCAGCAGATGCCTGAGATGCGATATTGGATAGGAGAATAGGCAAATGAGTGAAATAACATTGACCATTAACGGAAAACAAGTTAAGGGAAAGCAGGGCGACACGGTACTGGATATCTGCCAGGCAAACGGCATCGACGTGCCCACACTGTGCCATTTCAAGGGACTGACCGACGTCGGCGCCTGCAGGCTTTGCCTGGTCGAGATCGAAAAAGAAAGGAACCTGGTTCCATCCTGCACCTACCCTGCACGCGACGGCCAGGTCGTGTCAACCAGCACACCCAGGCTTGAGAAGTATCGCAGACTGGTGCTCGAGCTTCTGTTTACGGAGCGCAACCACCTGTGCGCATATTGCGTGGCCACAGGAGATTGTGAGTTGCAGAGCCTGGCCTACAAATACCAGATGGACAATACTCGCTACCAGTATTCCTGGCCTACCCAGACTACCGACTCGTCCCATCCTAATATCGTCTTGGACCATAACCGCTGCATACTCTGCGGCAGGTGCATCCGCATCTGCGATGAGATAACCGGCGCACACGCGCTCGATTTCGGTAAACGCGGCTGGAAGACCAATGTTTGCGCGGATATCAACCAGCCGCTGGGAGAATCGTCATGTATCTCCTGCGGAGGCTGCTTCCAGGTGTGTCCGACGGGCGCTATTTTCTCCAAGATCAGCGCCTATCGGGGCCGACCCTCAGAATGCACTTCGGTCGAATCGACCTGCGCCATCTGCGGTATTGGTTGCGATATCAACGGCCTGGTTAAAAACAACCGTGTTGTCAGGATCGACAGCCCCGACATGACCAAGCCCCGCGGCCTCCTTTGTGAGATCGGCAGGTTCCAGCCGCTATATGAAGCAGCCGACAGGATCACCACGCCTCTAAAACGCAACAACAAGGGACAGCTCGTCAGTTGCTCCTACGAAGAAGCTTTAGATGCAATCTCTAAAAAGCTTGGCGCATCCGACGGCATCGCCGGATTGGCCTCGGCAAAGGCTTCCAATGAAGCATTGAAAGCCTTTGCCGATCTGATGGATAAATTCGGCAGCAAAATGGTGGACACGATTGATGGCGATGACTGCAGGACCGTAACACAGGGTATCGCCAAATTCGACAGCAAGTCCGGGCTGGGTATCGAGGCAAAACTTGAAGACATCCTAAGCGCCGACAGTATCGTTGTAATCGGCGCACATCCTACCAAAACACATCCGGTAATCGGCTCATATATAATGCGTGCGGCATCCAAAAATAAAGCTCAGCTGGTTGTGATCGATCCGCTGCGTAACCCCTTCACATTCCGAGCTTCAGTCTGGCTTAAGCCACCGGAGGGCAAAAAAGAGATTGTCGTTAACGTTTTGGGCAAGTCCATACTTGAGAAACTGCCCGCCAAGTCAGCAGCAGATAAGACTAAATACGCGGCGGCATTTAAGGATATTGATATCAAGAAAGCAAGTAAAGACCTCGGTATCGATATACATGACATAGTAAAGGCCGGGGAGATTTTGGCTGGATCTAAAACCGGTGTTATCATCTACGGCAGCGGCATACTCCAATATAAAGACGCCGCACTGGTTGCGACGATTCTGAACCTTGCTGCCCTCACAGGGGATAAACCGAGAGTTATCTCTCTGAAACGTTATGGCAACAGCCGCGGCGCATGGGACCTGGGTTTGGCCCGCGCAAAGAGTTCCTTATCGGCCGATATGGCCAGGGGCAAGGTAAAAGGCCTTTATATTTTGCTAGTCGATGACCTGGCAGATTCCCAGACCCTGGCCGACAGTATAAAAGGAGTCCAGTTCGTAGTAGTTCAGGCCAGCTACCGCTCACCCGTTACGGAGAAAGCGGATGTTGTTCTCCCCTCACTGCTCTGGACAGAAAGCAAAGGCAGCTATACATCGATCGACGGTATCAGCAAGAAGACCGTCCCCTTGGTCAAAGCCAAACCTGAGATTAAGACAGATGCCGATACCCTGAAGGAAGTTGCCAGGCACCTGAAAAAATAAACGCCCCTAAGGAGTGAACAGATGGCAAAAGTAAAAGTAGCGACTATCTGGCTGGAATCATGTGCAGGTTGTCACATGTCATTCCTCGATGTAGATGAATTTATAATCGATTTGTCGAAACTGATCGAGTTCCGCAGGAGCCCCATAACCGATATAAAGGATTTTACGCCGGTCGATGTCGGCATAGTTGAGGGTTCTGTGGGCAATGAAGAGGAAAAAGAAGTCCTCGAAGAGCTGCGCCGCAACTGCAAGATATTGATGGCCTTGGGCGATTGTGCTTGTTTCGGAGGAGTCTGCGCCATGCGTAATACCCTGGATAAAGAGGACGTCCTCAAGCGCGCCTACATCGATACTCCCAGCACTTATAAGGGCAAGATACCTGTTGCGCCCGGGGTACCCTCATTGCTCGACAAAGTATACCCGGCCAATCAGATAGTTAAAGTGGATTGCTATGTGCCCGGCTGCCCGCCTGAGCCGGAGGCCATCAAATACGGCCTGACTGAACTACTGGCAGGCAGGATACCGGTTGTTCCCAGCAACATAATGCGCTTTGATTAAAGAGGTGAAATATGGCAAGTAAAACAATTGAAATCAATCCCGTTACCAGGGTCGAGGGGCATGGCAAAGTGACCATACAACTGGATGATGCGGGCAATGCCGTATCGGCCAGATTCCATAATACTCAGTTCCGCGGTTTTGAGAAATTCTGCGAAGGCCAGGTTTTTCAGGAGATGCCTAATTTGACAGCCAGGATATGCGGCATTTGCCCGGTCAGCCATCAGCTTGCATCGGCTAAAGCCGGCGATGCAATCCTGGGTAAAGAGCCAACGCGGCCAGCCAAGCTCCTCAGGGAGCTTCTGCACATGGGCCAGTTTATCCAGTCACACGCCCTGCATTTCTTCCATCTGGCCAGCCCCGATTTTCTGCTCGGTTTTGACTCCGATCCAGCCACCAGGAATGTAATAGGACTCATCGGAGCTGACCCCGCACTGGCAACAGAAGCTGTCAAGCTGCGCAGTCTGGGGCAGACTATCATCAAGAAACTGGGCGGCAAGAAAGTGCACATGAATGCTGCCCTGCCCGGCGGGATGACCACCGCCCTGTCCGCAGAGGATAGGGATTACTTCCTCAAGCAGATGGACTGGGCACTTGCCGATACGCAGCTTGCCATTAAGATTTTCAAGGAATATGTAGCTGCCAATGAGAGTATGGTCAACAGCTTCGCCAAGTTCCCGTCGGCTTACCTGAGCCTCGTGGACAAGGATAACAACCTTGCCTTATACGATGGCAACCTGAGGTTGGTTGATTCCAAGGGAGTTGTTCTTGAGGACCAGTTCGATCCTTCCAAATATCTCGACATTATCGCCGAGTATGTGGAAGATTGGTCATATATGAAATTCCCATTCTATAAGAGTCTCGGTTACCCGGGCGGTATCTACCGCGCCGGGCCACTTGGGCGCCTCAATGCATGCACCGGCATTACCACACCCCTTGCCAATGCGGAATTTAAACTATATAAAAAACTCAGCCCCAACGGACTGGTCGAAGGCTCCATGTTTTTCCATTATGCCCGACTCATCGAGATCATTTACGCCATTGAAAAGACCCGCGAGATACTGGAGGACAAAGACGTCACATCCACAGACCTCCAGGTCACTTCCACTAAATATAACAAGCATGGTGTTGGTGTGGTCGAAGCTCCCAGGGGCACGCTCTTCCATGATTACTGGGTGGATGAGACCGGCAAGATTACCGGGGTTAATCTGATAGTGGCTACCGGCAATAACAATGCTGCTATGAACCGCTCAGTATACGAAGTCGCCCATCAATATATAAAGAACGGGAAGGTCACCGAGGGCATATTAAACAGAGTCGAAGCCGCCATCCGCTGCTACGATCCGTGCCTGTCATGCTCCACTCACGCCCTCGGGCAGATGCCCCTGCATATCCAGCTCAGGGCGCCGGATGGACAGATAGTGCAAGAGCTTTACAGTTAAAGATTTAGACGATGGTTAAAAGGGCGGGTTACAAATTTGTAACCCGCCCTTTGTTTTGATATCTTTTGGAAGATGACATGCATTTTAATCATAGATGGGAGAGAGGTCAAAGCAGTACGCGGAGCAAACCTGCTATGGACAGCGCTGGATAACGGCTTCTATATCCCCAATCTCTGCGCAATACGAGGGCTTCCCAGATCACCCGCCTCATGCCGCCTATGCTTTGTGGAGATAGCAGGCCGCCCCGGCGGTCCCGTCACAGCGTGCACCGAGAAGGTATTTGACGGGATGTCGGTTACACTTAACAGCCCGATCATTAAACGAATGCGTCAGACATCCTTTAACCTGTTATTGAGCAACCATGCACTGGACTGCGCAAGATGCGTAAAAAATAAAAAATGCGAATTGCAGAACATCGCAGTCCGTGAGCATTTCAAACTCAAGGACCGGCGTTTCAATAATATCCCCCTTGAGTATCCCATCGACTACAGCCACCCGTTGATTATATTCGACCGCAATAAATGTGTTCTCTGCGGCAAATGTGTCCATGCCTGCAATGAAAGCGGCACGTCGGTCCTGGATTTTACCTACCGCGGTTTGAAGACGTCCGTTTCAACGTTTGCAGAAATGCCTCTGGCCGAAACTGCCTGCAACTCCTGCCTGGCCTGTGCCGCAGTCTGCCCTGTCGGATCTATCTACCTGCGATCACTCCTGCCAGGCATCCCTGCCGATTAGAGGAACGAAGCGACACCCTCCCAGTCTCTCGGTACGGATGCCCGACCTCAGTTTTGTCACACGAAGAAGTTCCTGCTCCAGTCTTGAGCCGACAGGAATAACCAGCCTCCCTCCCTCATATAGCTGGTCTATCAGAGTCTGATGTACCGAAGGAGCTGCGGCAGCCACTAGGATACCATCATAGGGCGCATATTTCGCACATCCCAGCTCATCGCCGGCAACCTCAACCTGAACGTTCTTGTAGCCCAGTCCCGACAATACCCTGGCAGCGGTCTCCGCGAGCTCCGGTATCCTCTCGACGCTGTAAACATAACGGGCGAGCTCGGCCAGCACTGCAGCCTGGTATCCGCTGCCGGTGCCTATCTCCAGCACCTTTTCCCGACCCTTCAACTCCAATGCTTCCGTCATAAGCGCAACGATGTACGGTTGTGAGATAGTCTGGCCACATCCTATGCTGAGAGGCCTGTCATCATACGCCGACGGCTGCAAATCTAAAGGGACGAACCATTCGCGAGGCACCCTGGACATGGCCAACAATACATGTCTATCTTTGATATCGTGAGATATCGAATCGATCAGGATCCGCCGGGCCTTGTCGAAGTCCACAGCCGTAAAAAATCCTATGCTTTCAAGGCGGGGACAAATGTCAGTATTATCAGCACGAGGATCAATATCCCGGCGATAATAGCGATGCGTATCAGATCGGATTTCACATAGCTGTAATTCTGAGGCTGTAACACCGCCGCCACAGAGTTTACCTGCGCTTTGGAGCGGGCGGGCTGCGCTTTCTGCTGGGCCGGCCCCGTATTAGGCCGGGCAGTCGTCTCGATTGCTCTGCTTCTGGACCTGTTTTTACGCGATTTCTTAGACATTATATTCTCCTGATTATTACGAAACGGCTACACCTGTTTATATGCGCGCGTCGTAGAAATATGCGCGTGCCCCAGCACTTCCTGTACGGAGTGTATGTCGGCGCCGCTGTTAAGCCTGTGCACAGCATAACTGTGTCTGATAGTCCTGGGCGTGACTTTGGCGGAAATCCCTGCGGCTGTCGCATATCCCTGTACTATTTGCCAGAAACCCTGCCTGGTGAGCCTTTCGCCCCTCTGATTCAAGAAGAGGGCTTTCTCCTTATCACTGATGAGCAACTTGATGCGCACCGAGTCTATATATTCCCGCATCATTTTACCCATACGGCTCTCCAGCGGAATCTTCCTGATTTTTCCGCCGTGCCCTTTCAAATTAATGCAGCTATGTAATGTATCGATATCTTCGACATCGAGAGACATCAACTCGCTGGCCAGCAGGCCGCTGGCATACAACAACTCCAGCATGGCCTGGTCCCTCCGGGCATCCACGGATGGAACCCGCGCAGTCTCAGCCAGCAATCGCTGTATATCAGCGACCGATAGGGCAGTGGGCAGAGGCTTATTAACTTTCGGGGCAGTCAGCCTCGGCGCCAGGTCTTTGTTTACCTTGCCGCGTTCGGCCATGAATTTTAAAAAGGTCCTGGCCGCGGCGATCTTTCTCGCGATCGTGGAAACCGTATAACTTTTCTGTTTGAGACTTTGCATATAGGATGCCAGATGATCTTCACTCAACTCAGCGGAATTGTAGCCCGGCCCCTCTTTCTCCTTGACCACCGCTATATAATCCGATAGCTGGCTTAGATCGTTATGATAAGCGTCCAGAGTGTTCCTTGAACACTTTTTCTCTTTAGATATGTAATTGAGAAATAGTCTTATGTCTTCTTCCATCACGGCGACCACTATTTTAACATAAATCAGCGCCCTTCGAACAGGACATCAATTCGATCCTGCAGCACCTTTTGTAAGCCTGTCGTTTCGATGCTAAAATTCACCCGTAAGTGATTAAACCACATATCGCATCCTACTTAAAGCTTCTGCCTCCCAGGCCCGGCATCTATACCTTTATAGACGCCGATGGTACTATCATATACATAGGCAAAGCATCTAACCTGCGCAATCGGGTAAAAAGTTACTTCAAAGACACACCTCGTCTACCGGAAAAAACAGCCCGTCTGGTACAACATGTCGATAAAATCGAGTTCGTAATCACGGAATCTGAAATAGCAGCCCTCGTACTCGAATGTCAGCAGATAAAAAAACACAGACCCCCTTACAACATACTGCTCAAAGATGATAAGAGTTTTCCATATATCAAGGTCGATGTCAAAAATGAGTGGCCGACCATCAGCATCACCAGACGCCGCTACAACGACGGAGCCAAATACATCGGCCGCGTGCCCAGCGCATGGTCGGCGCGCCAGACCTATGATTTCATTAAAAAAGTATTCCCGCTGAGGTCCTGCAATAAGAAGATCAGCGGGAATGAAATAAGGCCCTGTCTGAAATATCATATCCGCCGCTGCTACGGCCCCTGTATCGGAGCCATCAGCAGGGAGGAGTATCAGGCCGTTGTCCGGCAGGTGATTGCCGTGCTTGAGGGCAAAGAGGAAATAGTACTGCGCAACCTCAAAAAAGCCATGGCCGCAGCCTCGCATTCGCTTGAATTTGAAAAAGCAGCAACCTTGCGGAACCAGGCGAAGGCCATCGAAGCAGTTATCGCCAGCAACAACATCCCCCTCAATATCAGAGGTGAGCAGGATGCCGTTGCAATCGCCCGTGACGGCGACCTGGCCTGCGTGCGTATCTTCTCAGTTAGAAATACACGCCTGGCAGGTGATGAACACTTCATACTGGATGATGTCAGAGATGAGCCTGATGCAAAGCTGCTGGAAGGATTCGTCAAGCAATATTATTCTTCTGCTGACCACATCCCCGGGTTGATCCTCCTGCAGTCCCCTATCGACGAACGTCTTCTCATAACCGAATGGCTGAAAAACAAGTGCGGTTCTAATGTTGAGCTGCGCGTGCCGCAGAAGGGGGTCGGTCTTCGCCTCATCAATATGGTGATGGAAAATGCACGCCAGCAACTGGAGATATACAAGAACAGGCGCGCAGCCAGGCCCGAAAATCTCAAACTTCTGGCCAACCTGAAGGAAATGCTCGATCTTAAGCGCTTCCCGCATAGAATTGAAGCCTATGACATATCAAATATCCAGGGTACCAGCGCCGTCGGCAGCATGGTGGTGTTTGAAGACGGCAGCCCCAGGCCGCCGTATTACCGTCGTTTCAGGATAAGGTCGGTCGCCGGCGCCGACGATTACGCCATGATGCGCGAGATGATCAGGAGGCGTTTTAAAGAGCACTCGAATGACAGGGGCAAATGGGCAGCTTTGCCGGACCTTGTGTTGATTGATGGCGGCAAGGGACACCTGCACGCCGCCGTATCAGCCGTGCAGGAGACAACTACTACAGATATTCAAGTAGCAAGTATAGCCAAAGAGAACGAGGATATATATCTGCCGGGTTTCAGCAAGCCTGTATCCCTGGATAAATCATTACCCGAATTACATCTCCTGCAGAGGGCGCGCGATGAGGCGCACAGGTTTGCCATCACATATCATAAGAACGTCCGTTCAAAGGCCGCCCGGGAATCAGCGCTGGACGGTGTTTGCGGTATAGGTCCCACCCGTAAAAGGGCGCTGTTCAAAAGATTCGGCTCTATTCGTAAAATAAAAGAAGCCCGTATAGAAGAGCTTACCTCAGTTGAAGGTATAACACCGTCGCTGGCGCAGAGGATACTCGAATCCCTTTAATTGCCCTCGAGGTCATTAGACTTGATCTAGGTCCAGTATCATACCATCTCTGGCGGCGATCACCCTGACGCCGGTGGAGTCGCTTACCCGCTGCTCTATATCCCATGGCTTTTCACGCCACATGGTCAGCCCAAAATGCGTGAGCACGGCCGTCTTCGGTTTGATCTCTTTAATAATCGTCTCTGCCTCCGGCAAAGACAGGTGGTCAACCGGCAGCCTCCTCTCGAAGCTTAAAACGTTGATAATCACCAGTTCGGTCATGTAATAGCTGGCCAAAGAATCAAAAAACCTCGTGTCTGTTATCCACGAAAACCTATGACGCGGCGTCTCGAAAACGAAACCATATGTGTCGACCTGATGTATATGCTTAACCGGCGTATTGAAAACCACATCGCCCTCGGTCTGCACTTTACCCGCCTCCAGCACCTCCACTTTATCAGGATATGCTCTGACATAGGGAAGTATCACAGCGCCGTTTTTAAAGGCATCGGCCGGCGCGTACAAGGATCCACGCTTTTTCCAACCTCCGTCGGTCATAGCTTCAATCATTACATTTATGTCAACTGAATGATCAAGGTGCTTGTGTGAGAGGATAATAGCATCTAGCGTGGGCGGCTCACAGCCGTATTTAATGGCGTAAACCAGCGAGCCCGGGCCAGGATCAATTAATATCTGAGTGCCGCCAAGATTCATCCAGGCGCCGCCGGTGGCTAATAGCTGTTTGGCAACTGTAAATCTGGCGCCTCCCGTGCCTAAAAACAGAATAGTATCACGCAGGTTTGCCATGCCGACAATTATATCAGCTTATGTTGCTTATACTGAAGAAGCCTTTTCTGTTAGAATACATACCGCATCGGTATTTAGAGGCTGCCGTGAAAAAACCGGAAGAACAAATAGCCGCGCTGGCCAGGGCATACTACGAAAAGGCCGGCAAATACCTGACCATCGGAACAGTGGAATCAGCTACCGGTGGGCGGGTGGCTGATAAAATCACCAATATGGCGGGCAGCTCCGACTATTACAAAGGATCTGTTATCTCATACAGCAACGACCTTAAAATGAATGCTGCCGGCGTAAAATCCGACACTCTGAAGCTTCACGGGGCGGTCAGCCCTGAGATAGCCGGAGAGATGGCTGAAGGCGGGCGCAGGATGCTGGGCGTGGATATATGCCTGTCCACAACAGGCATAGCCGGACCAGCAGGCGCAACACAGGGGAAACCCATAGGCCTCTTTTATATGGCCGTAGCAACTCCTGAAAATACATCGATCGAAAAATTCGTCTTCGGCGGAAACCGTATAGAGATCAAGCGCAGCGCCGCCAGAAAGGCGCTCGAACTGCTAAAAAACAGCCTTCATGATTACCTCAAACGCCTATCCTCTGTTCCTCTTGTAGAGAAACACGTGGTCACCTGTTTCCTCGAACAAAGAGACCTGATCATGATACTAAGGAGAAGCAACAAGGTGAGCACGTATCAGAGAGCATGGGCAGGTGTCAGCGGCTACATCGAGACCGATGCGATGGACCAGGCCTATACCGAGATCAGGGAAGAGACGGGACTATTTAAGAACAATATCAGGCTGGTCAAACAGGGGAAACCCATCGAAGTGGTGGATGAGCAGCTTCACAGAAAATGGATTGTACATCCGTTCCTGTTCCACGTGCTGGACCCGGATAAAATCCTGATCGATTGGGAACACACCGAGTTCAAGTGGATCAAACCGGGTGACCTGTCTAAATATACTGCTGTCCCCGGCCTCGATAGAGCACTGCGCAGCGTTATGCGCCGATAATCCGCCACGCCATATCTGGTATAATCAGTCATACAGTCACTTCATATATGTTAGCCAGAATCAATACTGCAGCGATGGTCGGGCTCGATGCCCGTATGGTCGAGGTGGAGGTGGATATATCACCCGGCCTGCCCGGCACACTGATCGTAGGATTGCCCGATGCCGCCGTAAAAGAAGCCAGGGACCGCGTGCGCGCCGCCGTACGCAACTCCGGTTGCAGTTTCCCAGTGAAAAGGATAACAGTCAACCTCGCGCCGGCCGACTTAAAAAAGATCGGCCCAACCTACGACCTGCCCATCGCCATCGGCATACTGGTCAGCTCCGGCCAAATCAACATCGACTGCTCAAACACACTCTTCTTGGGCGAGCTGTCCCTGGACGGCAGTGTGCGTCATCTCAACGGCATCCTTCCTATGGTAGCCATGGCCAGAGAGAAAGGCATCCGTAGCGTTTTTGTGCCCGCAGAAGATGCCGGGGAAGCCGGCTTGATTGAAAATATCAAGGTCTACCCGGTTGTTGCGCTCGGGCAGCTGGTAAGCCATTTTCAGGGAGAGCAGAATATCGATCCCTACTCAGGCAAGGCGTGCTGGGAAGATTCATGCAGGGCAGGCCGGCAGGACGACATATCACATGTAAAGGGACATGAGCATGCCAAGAGGGCGTTGGAAGTGGCTGCCGCCGGCGGCCACAATGTACTGATGGTAGGGCCGCCGGGAAGCGGCAAGACCATGCTGGCGCGTGCCCTGGCCAATATAATGCCGGCGCTTACTCTTACCGAAGCAATCGAGGTGACCAAGATATACAGCGTCAGCGGCCTTACGTCTCGTAACAGCCCGCTTATTTGCCGTCGCCCGTTCCGCGCGCCGCACTATTCCATATCGCACGCAGGCCTGGTAGGCGGTGGCCGTTTCCCTCATCCTGGTGAGATAAGCCTCAGCCACCGCGGGGTCCTTTTCCTGGATGAATTCCCCGAGTTTAACCACATGGCACTTGAATCGCTGCGGCAGCCGCTTGAAGACAGGATTATCACCATCAGCCGCGCCGAGGGCAGCCTGACCTTCCCGGCCAACTTCATACTGGTAGCTGCTATGAATCCCTGCCCCTGCGGATACTACGGCGACCCGATCAGGGAGTGCAAATGCTCGTCTACGGTGGTATCACGCTATCAGAAAAAAATCAGCGGACCCCTGATGGACCGCATCGATATATTTCTGGATATACCCCGAGTGGATTACGATAAGCTTACAGACGATGGGCACTCTGAACCTTCGGAAAGCGTGCGCCGGCGCGTTCAGGCAGCCAGGCAAATCCAGACTGAAAGATTTGCAGCATCCGCTTTAACGGATAATGCCGATATGACCTCCCCTGAGATACGGGAATTCTGCAAGGTCGATCCCCAGGCCCAGATGTTGTTAAAAACGGCCATGAAACAGATCCATTTCACCGCAAGGGCCTTTCATCGAACCCTTAAACTGGCGCGCACCGTAGCAGACCTCGACGGCACACAAATAATAAAAACCAACCATGTGGCCGAGGCATTGCAGTACAGGCAGCGGAATATCAATCAATAAAAAAACAGGCGAGCTTGAGGCCCGCCTGCCCGATTTTATATACCGTGTCAGCTGTGGAGACGCTTACTTTTTCAGCTCGTTGTATTTTCTGATCATGGCAATGATACCATAATCGGTAAGCAACACCGTGCGGTTTATTCCGTCCGAGGCCTGATATTGGTCGAGGGCGGAAGTGAACAGCACCTGAAATTCGGCGAAAAGCCACATCTGCCTGCGCAGCATTATCAGTGCATATACCGCTTCGTCCAGAGGAATATTCTCATAGAACTGATCCTCGGCAAACTTGGAGAAGTATGCTGTGGCAACATCGTACATATTCTGTTCAAAATACAGTCGCTTAAGATTCTTATAAAAGGATTCTCCCTGGTTCACCAGTTTGAATTCACGCACCTTTTTATAGGCTGCGGTCTTTGGATTGGACATCAGCGCCTTTGCCCACTGCTTGGCTATCTCCTGGGCGTGCTGCTCCGTGAAATTCAGTAGTTTGTCAGCATAAGCTATATACATACCGGCCATAGCACCCTCCTTAAATAGTCACCAAGCTGATTTGATACGGGATACCTGCAATAGCAAAGTAATTCGAAACGCTTTCCATTACCGGCCCCCTAAATTATTTACTCAATTAAATTATAAATACGAAATCTATAAATAACAAGAGACCTTGGTCACTTTTTGCGGGATAGCTCGAAAACCACAGGGCTGCCCGGGTCGGGGCAGGCCACCGTACATTTATCAGCATCCTTTTCCCAGGGAAAGGTGCCGTCCGACATCAATACCTGGGCAAATGGGAATAACGTATAAAAAGCCCAGGCGCACATGCCTGCCGGGCACATATCTGTAATCAGGAATTCGTCGCCCTGCTTGTGGCCGGCCACGCATGTACCCCTCTGCGATATCACCCTGGCGTAAATCACCCGTTCCTCAGAGTTCGCCATAACATCTCCTCCTCGCTAACTACTTCTTCACGAAAAATACCACGATCCGCGCAAAAACGAAAGTTCACCGGCTTGCCTGCAGCAACATGGCAAGCCGGTGAACTGAACGTGGCTACGATAAGTGAACTACTTCACTTCAACTTTTGCGCCGGATTCTTCCAGCTTCTTCTTGATGGAAGCGGCCTCGTCCTTGTTTACACCTTCTTTGACAGGCTTGGGCGCGCCCTCGACCAGATCCTTCGCTTCCTTCAAACCAAGCGTGGTCACCTCGCGCACGGCCTTGATGACGGCGATCTTGTTCTCGCCAACTTCCTTGAGAATTACCGTGAAATCGGTCTGTTCTTCTGAGGCAGCGGCGGCTCCAGCCGCTGCTCCGCCGGCAGCGGAACCCGCAGCTACAGCCATGGGTACGGCGGCGCTGACTCCAAACTCATCCTCCAGTGCCTTAACCAGCTCTGAAAGCTCGAGTACGGTCATCCCCTTTATCATCGTTACGATCTCATCTTTTGTCATCCTGGTATCCTCCTGTTATTCGTTTAATGCAGATTATTTATTAATATAGGGTTAATTGCCCGGTAATTGCCTGTTTCATGCGCTTTCGAGCTGCCTCGCTCTCGCCAGTAATACTCCGACCAGCCCGCGCAGCGGTGAACTGAGTACGAAATGAAGCGAGTAGATCGGTGATTTCAGCCGGCCCAGCAACTGGCTGATAAGCACCTCTTTGGAAGGTGTCGCAGCCAGGCTGATCACATCGGCGGGTGTAAGCACCTTATCCCCCATCACACCGCCTTTAACCTTCAGTACGGAGTTGGCCGACTTGATGTGTTCGATCAGAATTTTAGCCGGCTTCACGGCATCGTCATAGCCGAGGGCTATAGCCATTGGCCCGGTCAGGAACTCATCCAGGCCCTTTATTCCCGCTTTCTCGGCGGCGAAACGCATAAGGGTATTTTTGACTACTTTATACTCGACCCCCTGTTGATGCATTTGCCTGCGCAGTTGCACCATCTCTTTTGCGGTCAGGCCGCGGTAATCCGTGGCAACTGCAACCACACATTTGCCGAGGCTTCCGGCAAGCTCTTTGATGACCGCCTCTTTCTGTTTACGTATCATATCAATGCTCCTATAAAAAACTATCCTCGTGCCGTTGCACGAGGATTTTCAAGGAAGCGTTGTGCTTCCTGTTAATTAACCTCGGCGGGCATAAAATTAAGCCTTGCGGCGCCTGCTATCAACGGCTGATGCCATATTCTTTTTAATATTATGCGCTTAAAGCCACATCCGTTATGGACTTGATATCAAGTTTTATACCCGGTCCCATAGAGGTGCAGACTGATGCTGTTTTAATATACTGACCTTTTACGCCGCTGGGCCTGGCGCGTGTAATAGCTTCGATAACCGACATGAGATTCTCGTACAGCTTATCCTCTTCGAAGCTTTTTTTACCGACGGGAACGTGTATAATGGCGGTCCTGTCGAGCCTGAACTCCACGCGCCCTTTGCGCACTTCATTGATAGCCCTCGGCAAATCAGCGGGCGCAACGACCGTACCGGCCTTTGGATTGGGCATTAAGCCACGCCTGCCGAGTATTTTGCCCAGCTTGCCGACTTTGCCCATCATATCAGGGGTAGCTATACTCACATCGAAATCCACCCAGCCCTCCTCAATCTTTTTCACCAGGTCATCCGCACCCACATGCTCAGCTCCGGCCTCTGTGGCCAGCCTGGCGCCTTCCCCCTGCGCAAATACTACAACCCGTACCTGCTTGCCCAGTCCATTGGGTAGAAGAGCAGTGCCTCGCACCTGCTGATCAGCTGCGCGGGGATCAACGCCCATTCTGAGGTGAAGTTCGACCGTCTCATCGAACTTGGCATAACCCGCCTTTTTTGCGATGGCAACGGCCTCCCTTGGATCATAGGCCTTGTTGCTTACAACCAACTTGGCTGCTTCCCTGTAATTTTTACCTCTGGTAGCCATTGTAATTACTCCACTTTTATGCCCATACTCCGGGCGGTTCCCTCGATAATACGAGCCGCGCCATCCAGGTCCAGCGCATTCAGATCTTTCTGCTTGACCTTGGCGATCTCGTTGATCTTAGCTTTGGATATAGTGCCTGCCAGCTGAGTAGGTGTAGCTCCACTCCCTTTCTCAGCACCAAGCGCCTTTTTCAAAAGGTCCGATGCCGGCGGTGTCTTGGTGATGAAGGTGAAAGTCCTATCCTCGAAGACCGTGATCTCCACCGGTACGATTGAGCCCTCAAAAGATTTGGTCCGGTCGTTGTAATCTTTGCAGAAGCCCATGATATTGACGCCGTGCTGGCCCAGAGCAGGACCGACCGGCGGCGCAGGCGTTGCCTTGCCGGCCTGTATCTGTAATTTGACTATTGCTTTAACTTTCTTGGCCATTTTATAGTTTCTCCACTTGCAGGAAGTCCAGCTCTACTGAAGTCTCCCGTCCGAAGAGTGTCAGCATCACTTTTACTTTGCCCTTGCTCATATTTATTTCGTCGACGGTGCCGATGAAATCCGTGAAAGGACCGTCGACTACCCGGACGTTTTCGCCTTTTTTAAACCTTATCTTGACCTGTGCTACGCCTTCCTCTCTTTGTTTGAGGATCCTGTTGGCCTCGCTCTCTTGCAGCGGGGTGGCTTCCTTTCCATCGCCTACAAAGCCCGTGACCCCCGGCGTCTCCCTGACTACCTTCCAGCTCTCGTGATCCATCGCCATACGGACCAGGAGGTAACCCGGGAACATTTTCTTCTCAACGGTCCTGCGTTGCCCGGACCTTATTTCAATTTCGTTTTCTTTAGGTATCTCAACATTGAGGATTTTGTTGCCGGCGTCCATCGACTTGATACGCTGCAGCAGCTTATTTTTTACTTTCTCCTCATGCCCTACGTAGGTGTGTATGATATACCACCTGGCACCGGCGTCAACGGTCACGCTATTTGCCACCTAATAAGACTTTCGCCACGAGCTCTGAAAAACCGTAGTCAACGGCGCCCAGAACGACACCCATGACCATGCATAAACCCAGAACAATCAGCGTCAGGCGTATGGTTTCCTGCCGGGTGGGCCATACCACTTTTCTCAGCTCTCCGATTATATCGGAGAAAAAGGTGAACCGGCGTTTCTTGGGCTGAGATGATTGAGACTGAGGTTTCTTGGCCATTGCCAGCGCCTGACTTTTATTGTCCTGAACTGCCTGATGCCCTGTTTTGGCAGGCGGTAAAACCTTTGCCTGTTCTTTATTAGCCACCTTGTTATTTGGTCTCCCGATGGAGCTGATGACTTCGGCAACGGGGGCAATATTTTTTCAGTTCCAGACGCTGTGAGTCATTCTTCTTATTTTTTTCCGAGGTGTAGTTCCTCTCCTGGCATGTCACGCATGCCATATAAACCACACTTCTTGCATCGCCTTTCTTCGCCATCTCTTATCCCAGTATCTTCGTGATCACGCCTGATGCAACTGTCTTGCCGCCCTCGCGGATGGCAAAATGCATGCCCTGCTCAAGTGCAACGGGATAAATCAGTTTGATACTCATTTTAATACTGTCACCCGGCATGACCATCTCAACGCCCTGCGGCAACTCGGTCTGGCCTGTGACATCCAGTGTCCTGATATAGAACTGCGGTTTGTATCCGTTGAAGAAAGGCGTATGCCTTCCTCCCTCTTCCTTGGTAAGAACATAGACTTCACCCTCGAAATGAGTCTGGGGCTTGATACTGCCCGGCTTGGCCAGCACCTGTCCCCTCTCCACATCCTCCCGCTCGATACCCCTGATAAGGCAGCCGACCGCATCGCCCGCTTCTCCAGCTTCAAGCTGTTTGTGGAACATCTCAACACCCGTTACCACGGTCTTCTTGGTTTCCTTTATGCCGACGATTTCAACTTCGTCACCGATCTTAATCACGCCGCGTTCGATTCTGCCGGTGACTACCGTGCCACGTCCTTTGATGCCGAATACATCTTCAATGGGCATAAGAAACGGTTTGTCCACCGCACGAACGGGCTGAGGAATATATTCGTCGACGGCGTCCATCAGCTTCAAGACGCCACTGCACCATTTGCAGTCCGGTTTGCCGCAGCCGCATTCCAGCGCCTTCAGGGCGCTTACGCGGACGATGGGGATTTTATCTCCGGGGAAGTTGTATTTGGTCAGCAGGTCTCTCAACTCCATCTCGACCAGCTCAAGCAGCTCCTCGTCTTCCATTGCATCAACTTTGTTCAAGGCAACCACCATGGCGGGCACTTCCACCTGCCTGGCCAGCAGGATGTGTTCCCTGGTCTGGGGCATTGGGCCGTCGGGTGCGCTCACAACCAGTATGGCGCCATCCATCTGAGCCGCGCCGGTGATCATGTTCTTGATATAGTCGGCATGGCCGGGGCAGTCCACATGGGCGTAATGCCTCTTCTTAGTTTCATACTCGATATGGGCGATGGCGATGGTAACGCCCCTGGCCTTTTCCTCAGGTGCATTGTCAATGCTGTCGAAAGGCCTGAAGGATGTGTCGCCGATGCCCTGTTTGGATAAGACCAATGTGATGGCGGCGGTCAACGTGGTCTTGCCGTGATCGACGTGACCTATCGTGCCCACATTCAAATGCGGCTTTTTTCGCTCAAATACTTTCTTTGCCATATGGTAAAACCTCCTTCATTTCTGAGCCCACAATCAGATTCGAACTGATGACCCCGTTCTTACCAAGAACGTGCTCTACCGACTGAGCTATGTGGGCAAATTGCCATAATATTATATATCACATCACGTAGATGCGACCACAAATTATACAATAAATCATTTTAAATCTACAAAATTAGAAAAAGAATACTGGTGGAGGGAGTAGGATTCGAACCTACGTAGCCCTTAGGGCGGCAGATTTACAGTCTGCTCCGATTGGCCGCTCCGGCATCCCTCCATACCGGTCATCAGATCTTAGCCCGAGAGGGGAGTCGAACCCGCTAACCTACCGATTACAAGTCGGTTGCGCTACCATTGCGCCACTCGGGCAACAAGGCGTCCTGTCCGTGCTTAAATCAGACGACAAACAGGAATTATAGATGGGGCATAGCTAAAAGTCAAGGTAAATCCTTACTCCGGCATATCTTTACTTGCCCGCGATTTATTTGTTAGACTTAGCTGAGCGCATAATACGAATCAAGGAGAATTGTTATGGGTTCTAAAGATAAGGGCAAAAAGGAACACAAGAAGCCTAAGAAAGACGTAAAAAAAACGCCGTCGGCTACGATTTTTGAACCGGTAGCCGAAGTCGAAGTGATCAGAAAGAAAGGGAAAAAAGAGGAGTTTCCTGAATAGCCGGCAGATGTCGGATCCGGCCGGTCTCAAAGCTATCGTACACGGCAGAGTACAGGGAGTTTATTACCGGGCTTTTACACACCGCATTGCCAGGAGCCTATCGCTCAAAGGCTGGGTAAAAAATATGCCGTCGGGCGATGTCGAGGTTCAGGCCGAAGGCAACAGGGAGGACCTGCAAGCACTGCTCAGGCAGTTAAAAGTGGGGCCGGAAGGCGCATCAATTACGAAAATCGATGTGGCCTGGTCGGATTATACGGGGAATTTCAGCGGTTTTGACGTCAGGTACTGAGATCAGTTCTCTAATTCGCTTTTGCCGGTCTTAATAATATCAAGGTACTGCCTGTCGACTCCCAGCATCTCCGAAGCTTCCCGGTCGATCTCATAGGGTTCACCTTCGAATATTTTGCCCGGGCACTCGGTCTTCCCTTTGAACAAATTGTCTGGCGCACTGAATTTTTTCCTGCCGTCGATGATGGCCAGGTCGAAGGGCAATGTGAAGTAGAGGTCGGCGTACACCTTGTCCCAGCCAAATTCATCCAGCGAACCCCATCCGCTGTCCGACTCTTTCTTATACTTGCTGACAGGCAGCAGGCTGAGCAAGTTTTTAATACTGAGAAAGGCATGGTTGCCGACAGTGCGCAGAGAAGATATGGTAATAAGGAAATCGCAGGAAAGCACGACGTTGGGTACCCAGAAGGTCGCCACCGCGAAAGGATGAGGCAGCGGGTTCTCAATCTCCACCCAGATGCAATCTTTGACATCCAGCATCAGAACACGCTGGAAATCGTATCCCAGCGACTTGTAGATCGGATAAACCGATTCTCCGCTGGCGGTGCCCTCCAGCACGATGATATCGGCGTCGCTTACCTGTTTGACCTTGTCTATCACCGTGCCAAGTATCTCCCGGCTGGTGCTGAACGGATAGGGATAGGGATAACTGGCATTGGGTTTGATAAGGATTTTATGTGCCCTGGAAACCAGCGGAGGCGGTTGAAAAACATATTGTGACGCTTCGTATATCATCTCAGTATATTAAAATAATCACCGCTGCATAATCATCCTGGCGCCCATGGGGTTAACAGGTCTGCTCCCTATAAATCCAGTGGTTTTATTGTATCATTCAAGTCAATGGAAAGATATACCTTTGACGGGAAAAAATTGAATTGCCGTGCCCGGCGAAAGAGGGTACTAAAAAACCTTAACACCTGGATAGTGGAAGGAAGTAAATTGATTTCAAAGGTACGGCAGCGTTGCCGCCACCGAACGACCATAGGAGTAAATACTCCCTAGAAAGGAGGTGATCCAGCCGCACGTTCCCGTACGGCTACCTTGTTACGACTTCGTCCCAGTCACC
>JAFGHL010000036.1 GCA_016930155.1 Dehalococcoidia bacterium
AACTACATGGACAGGCAGGTGTTCTCGGTTATCCTGCAGCCTATGAAAATGGAGCTGGGCCTCACCGACGCCGAATGCGGGCTGGCCTCGACCGTGCTCATACTGGGCATGGCGCTTTTCTCCTTTCCCATAGCTCACATGATCGACCGCTGGAGCCGCAGGAAATCGATCGGACTGATGGCCATCCTGTGGAGCGGCTTTACCTTCCTGACCGGCCTGGCGACCAATTTCATCGGAGTGCTTATCCCGCGCGCTTTCGTGGGACTGGGCGAAGCAGGCTTCGTTCCGGGCGGCACCGCCATGATCAGCGCCTCTTACGCCAAGGAGAAACGGGGCAGGGCGCTGGGTATCTTCCACATCGCCATACCGCTGGGAGCGGCAGCCGGTGTGATGCTAGGCGGCATCATCTCGGCCAAGTTCGGCTGGCGCACGCCCTTTTACTATTTCGCCATCCCCGGTGTTGTCCTGGGCATACTGGCCTTCTTCATGAAGGACTATAAGACGGCGGTGGACGCCGGAGCATCGACCGGCGTCAAGGGCTTTTTCGTCGCGCTGAGCAATGTACTCAAGCTGCCCACCATAAAATGGTTCTACCCGGCCCTGGGCCTGGCCGTCTTCATGTCCACCTCCGTGCTGATCTGGCTGCCCAGCCTGATCATGCGCGTTATGAACGTAGATGAAGCTGCTGCCGGCATGCTGGTGGGAGGCATCGGCCTGACGGCCATCATCGGCGCTCCTCTGGGCGGCGTGCTTTCGGATGTCTGGCGCAAGAAGGATCCGCGCGGCAGGATGTATGTGCCGGCGGTGTCCTATCTGGTCTCCGCCGTATTGATCGTGATCGTGATACTGACCAGGTTCAGCCCCCTGGGCATCGCGCTGGCCGTGGTTTACGGCATCGTCGCCTCGATGGCCGTGCCGGCATTTGCCACTGTTTCGCAGGATATCGTGCCGGTGGCCCACAAGGGCCTCTCCATGGGGCTGGTGGTATTTGCCCAATATCTGTTCGGCGGCGCCTGGGGCCCCTGGGTGATAGGCTGGCTGTCCGACCTGCTGGGAGGCGGCGCCGAAGGGTTGAGCCTGGCCGTCATGCTCTCGGCTATAGTCGGGGTTGTGGGCGGCATATTCTTCCTCATCGCCTCGCGCACCTATCCGGAAGATGCCGAGAAGGTCAGGCGCGAGACACTGCTGGCCGAATCTTAAACAAGCTGTTAATTATTTGCATCGGCGTGTGTTAAAATAATCTACTTCGCATAAAAAAGGAGGTATTCGCATGGGTTTACTGGACGGTAAGGTAGCCGTGATCACCGGCTCAGGGCGTGGCCTGGGAAAGGCCGAGGCACTGCTCTTCGCATCGGAAGGGGCCAGGATAGTTATTAACGATCTGGGTGGCGGCTCGGACGGGGCCGGCTCCGCATCGGTTCCGGCCGACGAGGTCGTGGCCGAGATCAAGAAGATGGGCGGCCAGGCTGTGGCCAATTACGATTCGGTGGCCACCTGGAAGGGCGGCGAGAATATAATCAAGACCGCCGTCGACACCTTCGGCAAAATAGACATACTGGTCAACAACGCGGGCATACTGCGGGACCGCATGGTCTTCAATATGACCGAGGACGAATGGGACATCATACAGAAGGTGCACCTTTACGGGCACTTTTTCTGCACGCGGCATGCCTGCGCCTTTTTCCGCCAGCAGCGCAGCGGGCGCATCATCAATACATCTTCGCAGGCCGGCCTGGGCAATCTGGGACAGGCCAACTACAGCGCCGCCAAGGAAGGCATCGTCGGCTTCACTCGCACAGTGGCCCTCGATATGGCCAAGTACGGTGTGACCACCAACTGCATACGTCCCATCGCAGCTACCAGGCTGACGCTGACCCCCGAACTTCAGGCCGCCATGGAAAAGAAGGCCAAGGAAGGCGGCGGCGGGCTGGGTCTGGATATCGGCGCCGAGCTGAAGAAGATGGCGCCCGAGCACATTGCACCGCTGGTGGTCTATCTGGCCACGGACGCCGCGGGCGGAATCAACGGCAAGACTTTCTTCGTGGGTGGGGGCGAGGTCGGGATCTACTCGGAGCCTGCGGTCGTGACGAGCATTTTTAAGGATGGAGTCTGGACGGTCAAGGAGCTGGCCGACCTGATGCCCAAGAGCCTGACCAAGGGCATGTTGCCCCCGCCTCCTCCTCCGGCAAAATAATACGGACGATTTTTGCTATAGTATCAGCGGCAGTAATTACTGCCGCTGATACTGTTATGACTAAACACCGCCTCGACAGCCTTTTAATGGCACGCGGCCTGGCCGGGAACAGGAGCAAGGCCCAGGCTATGATAATGGCCGGCGAAGTGACTGTTAACGGCAGCCCGCTGACCAAGGCGGGCCACCTTATATCGGACGATGTCGAGATAAGCATCAAGGAGAAGCCGCCCTATGTAAGCAGGGGCGGGATCAAGCTCCAGCATGCGCTGAAAGTATTCGGCATCGACGTTTCGGGTCTGCACTGCCTGGACGTGGGGGCATCGACGGGGGGCTTCACCGACTGCCTGTTGCAGCACGGGGCGGAGAGGGTTTACGCCCTGGATGTCGGACATGGCCAGCTGGATTACAGGCTGCGGCAGGATGGTCGTGTCGTGGTCATCGAGAAGGTCAACGCCCACTATCCCTTCGATCTGCCGGGCAAAGTCAGCCTGGCCACCGTGGACGTATCGTTTATATCGATAACCGCGGTCATACCCAATATACTGCCTCACCTTAATTCGGACGGCGTGCTGGTCGTCCTCTTCAAGCCGCAGTTCGAGGCCGATAGAAAGGACGTGGGCAAAGGCGGCGTGATCAGGGACCCGGAGGTCCATGCCCGCTGCATCGGCAGATTCATAACCTGGATGAACCTGAATAGCTGGTCGTTGCTCAACCTGACGGCGTCACCAGTATCCGGCGCCGACGGAAACATAGAATTTCTAATGTATATGAGGCCGTTCAAACCGTGAGCTTCAGTAAGATCGAGCTGCGCGACCTGGCGGTCTGCTGGCTGGCGCTGGGATTGTGCTTTTCCCTGCAATACCTGATCCCGCAGCAGGGAACGCCTTATTCGCAGTCGCTGGCGCAGTTTGCCGTCTTCCTGGGCGTGGCCCTGGTCGGCATCGGGACCGGTTTTCTTTTTCATGAGCTGGCTCACAAGGGAGTGGCCCAGCGCTTCGGATATCATGCCGAGTTCCGCATGTGGAAGCTGGGTCTGCTCATAGCCGTCGCCTCCGCCATCATCAGCTTCGGCCGCTTTCTCTTTTTCGCGCCGGGGGCTGTCTATACATCGGCATATAAACAGCCGGACCCCGGGCAGGAGGGAATGATATCCGCCGCCGGCCCCGTCGCCAATATCATACTGGCCGGCCTTTTCTTCCTGCTGGCCGCGGGCACAGGAGATTCCAGTATCTGGGGACTGATCGGCTCATTCGGCTTTCAGGTCAACCTGTGGCTGGCGGCTTTCAACCTGGTACCCTTCCCGCCGCTGGACGGGGTGAAGATTTTTCGCTGGAACAAGGTTGTCTGGTTCCTGCTGGCGGTGGTTTCATGGGGACTGCTCCTGATGTTAATGCTGGGGGTGATCAGATTATGAGAGATTCAGCCGTAGTCCTCTGCTCCGATGATATCATGCTGGCGGGCCAGGTCTTCCTGCCGGACGATTGCACCGGGGTTTATCCTGCCGTATGCATTTGCCACGGCATCCCCGCCGTTCCCTACAACCCCGATGAAAAGGGAGGCTATCCGGAGCTGGCCGCCAGGTTCTGCCGGGCCGGATTCATCGCGCTGGTCTTTAACTTCAGGGGCTGCGGACCCAGCCAGGGCAATATCGATCTGCCGGGATGGGCCGATGACCTGGAGGCTGCAGTTGAGTTTCTCTATATGATCCCTGAAGTGGACAGGAAGAAGATATATTTAGTGGGCTCGTCGGGAGGCGCAGCCGCCTGCATCAACGTGGCTGCCCGGGAAAAACGAGTAGGCGCTGTGGCCACGCTGGCCTGCCCGGCCGAGTTCGACTTCATGGCCGGCGGCTACACGGTGGAATCTTTAATAGTCCGGTTCAGAGAGATAGGGATTATTAAAGACGCCGATTTCCCGCCCTCGGTCAAGAAATGGCTCGATGGATTCAAAGCGGTCGCTCCCATCGAGCATATCGATAAGATATCACCAAAACCGCTGCTGCTGGTGCACGGAGCGGATGACGACGTCGTGCCTGTTGAACATGTCGAGCGCCTGTATAAAAAGGCCGGCCGGCCCAAAGAAAAACTTGTTCTGCCCGGCGCGGGCCACAGGCTGCGCCAGGACGAGAGGGCCATCGGGGCTGTGATATCCTGGCTGCGGAAACTGGCCGGCCTGTAGCGCGCACAAAGCGTCGCTGTATTTGAATTAGTGATTATGAGCTTGCAGCATATTGTGGTAAATTATTAATATATTGTTAATACAATATTGGGAAGGGGAACACTAAATTTAAAGGAGGCAGGAAGTTGTCGAAGCTGGTATACCTTGTACTGGCGTGTGTCATAGCTCTAAGTTCAGCCTGTATCACGATCGTCCAACCCGGAGGTGATACGTCCGGTGGCACGACCACCGACAGCAACAGACCATCGGCCTATATCGATCTAATTTCGCCCAGCAGCCTTGCCTGGGGGCAGGAGGTCAGCTTCACCGGGCATGGCGTCGCACCATCCGGCACTATTACGGCCTACCGCTGGCGTTCCAGCATTGACGGTGATCTGAGCTCGAGACCGACTTTCACTACAAGCACCCTTTCGCCCGGCAATCATATAATACTTTTCTCGGTGCAAAATGACGCGGGCAACTGGTCACTGGAGACACAGGGTACGGTTAACGTTACAACAGAGTCCACGGGCGACGGGGCCCTTCCGCCCGAGGACGGCGGCACGGCTGCCACGCCGCCTGTGATAAACTCTTTCAACGCCAATCCGGCCGGCATTACGGCCGGCGCCAGTTCGACCCTCAGCTGGAGCGTAACCAATGCAATTGCCGTCACCATCGACAACGGCGTCGGCAGTGTGGGGTTAAGCGGAACACGAGTGGTTTCCCCCGCCGCCGATACGACGTATACTCTGACCGCCGCTAATACAGCCTATTACAGCCAGGCCACGGCTGTAATAACGGTTGCAGCAGCGGCAGCTCCGAAGCCCGACCTGATAATCGAAGACATCTGGAAATCGGGCACAACCTTATATTACCGTATCAAGAATCAGGGGACGGCATCGTCTCCCGCTTCGTCGGCCAAGCTGACCGTCGACGGGGTCGTGAAAGCGACGGATTCCGTGCCGTCGCTGACTGCCGGCGCCGCCAGCACCCAGAGCTTCAGCGGCTTCTCCTATGCCTGCAGCGGGGCGTCGGATGCTATAGTGGTAACGGCCGATTCCACCGGCGTTGCGGACGAGTCCAACGAGGGCAACAACAGTATGAACACGACTTTCAGCTGCCTGATAGTTGGGCCTTTGACCGTGGATCCACCGCTGGTAATACTGAAGTCCGACCTGATCATAACTCAAATATCATACGATGTGGGCAAGGTCAAATTCACTGTGAAAAACCAGGGGGTTCTGGATACAGGGGCGTTCGACGTCAAGCTGTATGTGGGCGGCGTATATAAGGATACCGTCACTATAGCGGGCGGTCTGGTAGCCGGAGGTCAGGCCACATTTACATTCCCGCATTACCACCACTTCTGTGTAATCGGCTCACATACCACCGTAAAGGTCACTGCCGATACCGGCGGCACAATCAATGAGTCGGACGAAACCAACAACTCGCGCTCGGAGTACTGGGGCTGTCCGCCGGAGCCTTAGAAGCGCTCAGGAATTGCCGGACTGCGGGGTGTGCGGCCTGTCTGACACACATTGACCGTGCTGCTGTAAAACCGTATAATTCACGTGCAAGCCGATGCATGATTTGCACGAAAGCTGCGGCATTTTCGGTATTTACGCTCCCGGAGTAGATGTTGCCCGTATCTCTTTCTTTGCGCTGTTTGCCCTTCAGCATCGCGGACAGGAAAGCGCGGGTATAGCTACGTCCGAGGGCGGGAAGATCTATATCCACACGGATATGGGGCTTGTTTCGCACGCATTCACCGAAGATGAACTGCTGCGCCTCAAGGGCAATATAGCCATCGGCCATAACCGATACTCCACCACCGGCTCCAGCGTGGCCTGCAATGCGCAGCCGATACTGACAGGCACAACCGAACTTCAGGTGGCGCTGGCCCATAACGGCAATATAATCAACAGCGCAGCCCTGCGTGCCGACCTGGAAGAACAGGGCTTCAAGTTCAACTCTTCCACGGATTCGGAAGTGATCGGCTACCTGATGCTCGCATCTCCCGAAAAAGAGATCGAGGCCAAAATTAAATATGCCATGCGGCGACTGCAGGGAGCTTACTCGCTGGTTATTCTGGCCGGTGAAAGGATTTACGGTGTTCGTGATCCCATGGGCGTAAGGCCCCTGTCGCTGGGCACCATCGATGGGGGATGGGTGCTGGCATCCGAGACATGCGCTTTCGACAACATCGGCGCCCAGTTCGTCAGGGAGATAGAGCCCGGCGAGATAGTCACCATCGACAACAACGGCGTGCGCAGCACCCGCATCCAAAGCGAACGTAAAGCCCTGTGTATATTCGAATTCATCTATTTTGCGCGTCCCGACAGCCTTCTCAACGGCAAGCTGATTTACACTGCTCGGGAGCAGATGGGCGCCGTATTATCCCGCGAGTATCCGGTGGATGCCGATATGGTGATGGGTGTGCCTGATTCGGCCACGGCCGCCGGAATAGGCTATGCCCGGGCTTCCGGCATCCCGTACCACGAGGGGCTGCTTAAAAACCGATATGTGGCACGCACCTTCATCGCTCCGGACCAGCGCCTGCGCGAGCTGGGCGTCAGGCTGAAGTTCAATCCGCTGACGCAGGAGATATCCGGCAAGCGGTTGGTGGTGGTGGACGACAGCATCGTGCGCGGCACAACCACCCCGCGTGTGATAAACATGCTTAAGAAGGCAGGGGCCAGGGAGGTGCACATGAGGATTTGCGCGCCGCCTATACGATACCCCTGCTTTTTCGGCGTCGATATGGCCACACGCTGGGAGCTGATAGCCGCCCACAAGACCGTCGACGAGGTCAAGGATACCATCGGCGCAGATACGCTCGGCCATATCAGCATGGATGGGCTGATCGAGGCAGTTGGGCTGCCCAGGGATATATTCTGCCTGGCTTGTTTTACCGGCGAATATCCGACGCCGGTGCAGCTTGAAATGGACAAGCTGCAACTGGAGACTCTTCCCGTGAGTATGGCAAGGAGCCTCGGTGAAATCGAAACCTAAAGGCGCTTACGCCCAGGCCGGTGTTGACATCTCGGCTGCCGATAAGACCAAGGAACTGATTAAAGAACTGGTGCGGCCGACGTTCGGCCCCGAAGTATTGACCGATATCGGGCATTTCGGCGCTTTTTTCAAGCTGAAAAAATACAGGGACCCCGTGCTTGTGTCCAGCTCCGACGGCGTGGGTACCAAGCTGAAGATAGCCGTTCTTATGGACAAACATGATACGGTGGGCATGGACCTGGTCAACCATTGCGTTAACGACATACTCTGCTGCGGCGCCAGCCCCCTCTTTATGCTGGACTATGTGGCTTTGGGCAAGCTGCACCCGCACAAGGTGGCGGCCATAGTGTCCGGCCTGGCGCAGGCCTGCAGGGAGGTCGGCTGCGCGCTGATCGGCGGCGAGACGGCCGAGATGCCCGGCATGTATAAATCGGGAGACTACGACCTGGCGGGATTCATCGTGGGTGTGGTGGAAAAAAATAGTCTGATCAGCGGTGAAAATATCTGTGAGGGCGATACCGTGATCGGTCTTGCGTCCAGCGGTCTGCATACCAACGGCTACTCGCTGGTACGCAAGGTGTTCGGCATCGACCACGATTCGCTTACACTCAAGGTGATACATCCCGAGCTGGGCAGAACCCTGGGAGAGGAGTTGCTGGCGCCTCACCGCTGTTATTATAGTGATCTCAAACCCTACTTGGAGGAGGTTCACGGTATCGCACATATAACCGGTGGAGGGCTTGTGGGGAATATACCGCGTATCCTGCCCCCGGGCTGCTCGGTGGAACTGGACAGGTCATCCTGGACGGCGCCGGCTATATTCGACCTGATTCAGAAGAGAGGCAATATCAAGGATGAAGAGATGTTCCGTGTCTTCAACATGGGCGTGGGTATGGTTGTGATCTGCGACAGGGACAGCTCCGATAAAATATTGCAGACCGTGGACGGCGCCGGCGTCATCGGCAGGGTGATCAGGGCCAATGGCAGCGAGAGAGTGATAATACGTTAAGGGGGGAGCTATGCGGGCAATCCTGAGTGTTTCCAATAAATCCGGGCTGGTCGATTTCGCCAAAAAACTGGAGGGACTAAAGGTTGAGATATTCAGCACCGGCGGCACAAAGAAATCATTGACCGATTCAGGCCTTAAAGTGCGCAGCATATCCGATATAACCGGATTTCCCGAGATACTGGACGGGCGTGTTAAAACGCTGCATCCCGCGGTGCATGGTGGAATACTTGCGCGGCGCGAACTGGACCGGCATATGCAGGAACTGGCCAGCCATAAAATAGGTCTGATCGACCTGGTGGTGGTCAACCTGTATCCCTTTGTCGAGACTGTTTCCAGGGCGGAAGTGACGCTGGAAGACGCGCTGGAGAATATCGATATCGGTGGGCCGACCATGATCAGGGCTGCGGCCAAGAATTTCCCGGCCGTTCTGGTGGTGGTGGATCCGGCGGACTATGATGAACTGCTGGAAAAACTGAGGGCGGGACGGGTCGAGATGGCTTTCCGCCGCATGCTGGCGCAGAAAGCATTTCAGCACGTTGCGCTGTATGACACGGCTATCTCGCAATACCTGCTGGAAGGCGAGACCTTCCCGGCGGACCTGACGCTGGCCCTGAGCAAGATGTATAACCTTCGCTACGGGGAAAATCCGCATCAGCCTGCGGCTTTGTACGTTGAGAAGGTGGCGGGGCATAAGCCGCGCGGTATTACGCAGGTGAAACGGCACTCCGGGCCCGAGCTTTCCTTCAACAACTTCCTTGATATCGACTCGGCCTGGAACGTGGTGAGCGATTTTACCGAGCCTGCCGTGGCCGTGATCAAGCATACTAATCCCTGCGGCCTGTGCAGCAACAACAACCTGCCCGAAGCCTATCTCAGGGCGCTGGCCGGGGATCCCGTGGCGGCCTTCGGAGGCATCGTGGCGGTGAACCGGGTAATGGATATCGCCCTGGCCACCGAGGTGGATAAGACGCATTTCGACGCCATCATAACGGCCGGCTATACCGAAGAGGCGCTGGCATTGCTGGGCCGCAAGAAGAGCCTGCGGCTGCTATCCATGCCAGCTGAGCCGGTATCTTCCAAAGGAAGGGTGGTGGAATTCCGACCCATTACGGGAGGGTTCCTGGCGCAGCTCAAGGATTTCTTCACAGACGAAGAATTTAAACCACGGGTAGTGACCAAACGTTCGCCGACCGAGGGTGAATGGGACGATCTCCTCTTTGCCTGGAAGGCGGTCAAGCATATTAAATCGAACGGCATAACGCTGGCCGGGAACCGCACGCTGCTGGGCATGGGAGCAGGCCAGCCCAACCGGTCGGTCAGCGCTCAGATCGCCCTGGAGCGGGCAGGCGAGAAATCGAAGGGAGCTGTGCTGGGCTCGGACGCCTTCATCCCCTTCCCTGACACCGTGGAACTGGCTGCAGCCGGCGGAGTGACGGCCATAATACAGGTGGGCGGATCTATCCGGGACCAGCAGTCCATCGACGTGGCCGACAAACACGGCATGGCCATGGTTTTCACAGGGGTCAGGCATTTCAAACATTAATAAATGGCGCTAAAATAGCAGCAGGCGGTGCAACTATGCTGATGATAAATATCGATACATTCAACCAGGCCAGGGCCAGGCTCGACGATCCCGCCACCAGGCGCAAGGGCATCGAGGTACTGCGCAGGATGCTGGATATCAAGCAGGCGCACCTGTGGCGTTCGGATGTCATTGCGCCCTGCTGCGGCAACCTGGGCGGATTCGCCTGCCAGCTAAGCGAGGAGACACAGCTCCTGGAGAAAGCGCTGTCCCTGCTGGACAAGGACGATCTGGACGGGGCAAAACCCATGCTCGACCGGCTGGCACAGTTAATAGTCTATGGAATGGGACAGAAGGAGACGCCGGACCTGATACAGCGGCTGACCAACTCCCCCGGACCGGCTCAGTAGAGATAACCACAACTTGCAGTGGGAGGAAGATATGAGTAAGCGGCAGGCAATTATTCCCAAAGGCTGGGAGATCTTCGAGCACCTTACCTTTGCGCCAGCCGTGCGCAGGGGCAATATGCTCTACATCTCGGGCACGGACGCCACGGAGATCGACCTGCAGACCGGCAAGCTGGTGATCAGGGGCGATATTGTACAGCAGTACAGGACTATCTATCAGAAGATGAAAATGATACTGGACGCGGCGGGCGCCACTTTCGATGACGTGGTCTGGACCTGCGACTATATAAAAACCAAAGAGGGGTACAAGGGAACGACGGCTGTCAGGCGGGAGTTCTTCGGATCCAGCTTCCCCGCCTCCACCGGCATAGTGGTGCAGGACCTCCTCAGCAAGGACGCCCTGGTTGAGATGGACGCCGTGGCCATGCTCGACGGATAATATGCACAAGACTGTAGTCATCGCCCATCGCGGCTTCCACAGGGACTACCCCGAGAACACACTTGAGGCTTTTAAAGCCGCCCTCGATCTTGGGGTGGATGGGGTTGAGTTCGACGTGCAGGAGACGGCAGATGGTGAATTCATTGTCCATCATGATGAGGATATAAGTGGACGCAGCATCGGCAGCCTTTCGCTGGCCGACGTGGCCGGGTGCAGGGTGGCGGGCGGCTACCGCGTACCTACACTGCAGGAAGCGTTGAATATACTGGGCAAAGGCCTGGTGCTGCTGGTCGAGCTCAAACAGGTGCGTTCCCTGGAAAAATTTTTGGCCATACTGCGCCGGTATGTCGATAAGGCATGGACGGTGCTGGTCTCTTTCGATGCCGCCCTGATCGAGAGACTGGCCGTGCTGGCGCCTGAGTTGCCCCGCGCTGTGATCAGCGAACCTAAAGATAGCGCAGTCGCCATAGCTACAGCCGGGACCGCCGGTTTCACTCAGCTGGCTGCCGGTATGGTAACAGGCGATCTGGTTGAAAAAGCGCATGCCAGGGGAGATCTGGTGTTCGTCTGGGACGGTGGAGATCAAGCAACGATGCGGCGGGCTTTGCTTTGCAGTCCCGATGTGATCATGACCGACCGTCCCGATATCGTGATCAGGGAAATGCGGAAGCTATAAATCCCGACTTTTCAGGCGCTCCCGGGCCAGGTCACAGGCGGCCGGGGAGACATCGATGCCGATCCATCGGCGGCCCAGCTTTTGAGCGGCGGCCAGGGCCGTGCCGCTGCCGCAAAAGGCGTCCAGCACGATATCCCCCTCATTGCTGCCGGCAAAGACTATTCGTTCGAGCAGCGCCAGCGGCTTCTGGGTAGGATAGTCCAGGCGCTCGCGGCTGGTCCTGCCCACCATATTTATCTCCCAGTAGTCCTTCATGCCGACACGCGTGTACCAGCCGGCGTTGTCCCTGTACTCGGCTACGCCCTGGAACCTGTAGGGCTTCAGCCCGCGGTTGTACGATCTTTCCTTCAGCCCGTTGAAAACATACTCACCGGTCTTGGAATAGAAGAGGATGATATCGTGCTTGCGCGAGAAGCGCCTGCGCGGGCTGGCGCCTCCCGACCTGTAACACCAGACTATTTCGTTCTGAAAATTGTCGTAACCGAACAGATCGGGGTTGTCCAATAGTACCTTGATGTAATGCGACGCATGCCAGTCGCAGTGATAGTAGAAGCTGCCCGTCGGCTTTAAAACGCGGTGCAATTCTTTGATGCGCGGCTTCATATAATCCAGATAGTCGTTTACACCATCGAACCTGTCGTCGAAGCGCCTGTCGCCGGTGGTTTTGGGGGAGGTACTGTAGTTGCGGTTGGAATTGAAGGGCGGGTCGATATAGATCAAATCGACACTTTCCGAGGTCAAATCCTTGAGCTTCACCAGGCAGTCGCCGCAGTAGATAACGCCGGTCTTCACGGATTCATTGTATCATGCGGGATGTCCCGGTTTAATGCTATCATTTGCATAATATCAGGTACATGGCAGGTTCAGTTTGAAGGAATCAACGATCAATCAGGTTAAGTCGCTCATGCTGCCCGTGGTGGCGCTGATCATAATACCGGGCGCAATCCTCTGGGCGACCGGATTTAAAATCGGCTGGGGCCTGGGCCTGCCCTGGGATGCTGTAATCGTGCTCGCAGGGGCGCTGCTGATGGGCGCCGGATTATATTACCTTTCCCTCACGATCTGGCTTTTTTCCAACATAGGCAGGGGCACGCTGGCGCCCTGGTCGCCCACCAGAAAGCTGGTGGTCATCGGCCCCTATCGCCATGTGCGTAATCCCATGATCAGCGGCGTGCTGATGACGCTGCTGGGGGAATCTGTGGCCTTCGGTTCGACAGGAATATTCATCTGGTTCCTGCTGTTTTTCATCGTCAACCATATTTATTTCATATGTTCGGAGGAGCCTGGCCTGGAGAAGAGGTTTGGCGGGGAATACCTTATATATAAAAAGAACGTGCCCCGCTGGATACCCAGGCTGCAGCCGTGGACCGGCCGATAAGGGGTATTAATATGGCATTTCAGAGATCCGACCTGGTGAATTTTTATTCGCACCTGCTGGGCGCCGTGGCGGCCCTGGCCGGCTATATAATATTGCTTTGCGTCTCCTCCGGCTCTATGGCAAAAATCGTCCTTTCCAGCGTTTACGGCCTGTGCGCCGTCTTCCTCTTCACCTGCAGTGCCATCTACCACGGGCAGAAGGCGGGCGAAGACGAGCGCAACCCGTGGCGGCGGCTGGACCATATTGCGATCTTCTTCATGATAGCTGGCACGTATACTCCTGTAAGCTATATCTACCTGGACGGCTGGTGGCGCTGGGGTATCATCGGCGCGCAGTGGCTGTTGGTCATTCTAGGATTTGTCTTTAAGATGGTTTATATCCACGGCCCGCGCTGGCTCACCACGGTGATCTACGTCGTCATGGGCTGGATGTTGCTGGCGCCACTGATCTGGGGCCCTCTGCTGTCGACCATGCCGCTCCCATCGCTTTTGTTGTTATTGGCCGGCGGTGTTGCCTATACCATTGGAGCGGTTTTCTACGCCATAAAGAAACCCAACCCGCTGCCCGGCGTATTCGGTTTTCACGAGATATTCCACCTGCTGGTCATCGCAGGCGCGGTGCTGCACTATATGGTTATTTACTATGCCATAGCAGGATAACGGGATGAGGGTGGAGTATGAGAATCGAAATGCTGGGGGCCCACAACACGGAAACCGACAGGGTCAGGCTGCCCTGTTTGCTCGTGGATGATGTGATTGCCCTGGATGCGGGAGGACTGACTGCATCGCTGCCGCTGGAAAGACAGCGTCAGATAAAGGCCGTATTACTCACGCACCATCACTTCGATCACTGCAAGGACCTGATTATGCTGGGGGCAAACAGCCTGCCTTCTTCAACGGTTGACATTTACGGCCTGCGCGACACGCTCGAGACTGTATACCTTTATCTGCTCGACGGGAAGCTGTATCGAGACTACACCTGCTGGCCCTCTGCGGAGAATCCGCGCATGAAGCTTAAGCCTGTTTCGCCGTTTCAACCTTTTCTCCTGCAAAACCTCGAAGTGCTGCCGCTGCCCGTCAGCCATTCCGTACCGTCGGCAGGCTATTTCATCAAAGCGGAAGGCGGTAAAAGTTTCTTTTACACGGGCGATACCGGTCCGGGCCTGGAGGGTTGCTGGGAGCGGATAGCGCCGGACCTGCTTGTTATCGAGGTTACGCATTTAAATCGCGCACAGAAAGATATGGAGAGGCTGCGTCACATGACGCCGGGGATGCTGGCGCAGGAACTGATGGAGTTTCGCAAGGCCAGGGATTACCTGCCCCGGGTGATCGTCGGCCATCTTCCCGTTGCATACGAGGACGAGATGCGTGAGGAGATAGCCGCGGTCGGCAAGCAGATCGAGATGGAGATCGAGGTCGGATACGAAGGGCTGACAATCGAATTATAGTTTAGTTATATCGAAGGGAGTCATCTTCCCGTCGGGCGAGTAATCGTAGAAACCCTTGCCGACCTTGCGGCCCAGCCTTCCGGCTTTGAGCATTTTCTCCATCAGCGGCGATGACGCCGCGATATCCGCAGCGCCCAGCGCGGCGAAGGATTTGCCCACTCTCACATAAGTATCGATGCCAGCGTTGTCGGCGATCTCGAAGGGTCCGACATTCCAGTTGAACCCGTAACGCATGCCTTTATCCACGTCTTCCACTGTTGCAATGCCGTTCTCTACCAGCGACAGCGCCTCCCGGAATGCCACGCCGCTCACACGGTTCATAATGAAGCCGGGTATATCTTTCATCACCTTGACCGGATACTGGCCGAGGGAAGCTATAAAATCCACGCTCTTTCCGAACACTGCATCCGAGGTTTTCTCGCCTTTAATGACTTCCACCAGCCTCATCATGGGCACCGGACCGAAAAAGTGCAGGCCGACCACACGCTCCTGATGTTTGGCCAGCGAAGCCAGGCGCGTGATGGGTATGCTGGAGGTGTTGGAGGCCAGGATCGTCTCTATCGTGCAGGCGGCGTCCAGCTCCTTGAACAGCTCTTTTTTCATCTGCTCGTCTTCGAAGACAGCTTCAATAATCCATTTGCAGCGGGGGGCTATGGAGAAATCATGGGCGGCGCTGATCCTGTTCTGCACCGCCTGTGCGCTTTCACTGATCCTGCCCTTGGCAGCCAGCTTCTCGGTCGACCATTTTATCTGAGCCAGACTCCTTGTGATCGCCTCTGCATCCATATCGTGCAGGAAGACGTTGTAACCCGCCTGCGCCGCCACCTGGGCGATGCCTCCTCCCATAAAGCCTGCGCCGATAACCATCACATTGTCCATGACAATACCCCCTGCGTAAGTTTTATCTTCAAATGGAGCTTGCTTATTGTGCACAAATTTGTGGGATTTGGCAATACATAGAGTCGGCAGTTTGTAGGAGCGTACCTTAAGGTGCGCCCCATACAGCGGGCGGGTTTAAAAACCCGCCCCTATAGCTCGTGTATAAAGCGTGTATACTGCCTTTGTTATATAATATTTAGCGCCGCCTCAGAGGGCGCCCTCCCGCAGGGCGGCTGCCGAATAATTTAATTACGGAGGTATTCCCCATGCCTTTAGTCGAATGGAGCGTTGATGAGAACATCGCCCTGCTTACCATGAAGAACGGTGAAAACAGGTTCAACATAGGCTTCTGTAACGAATTGCTTACAGCGCTGGACGATATCGAAAAGAAGACCGCAGTCAACGCGCTGGTGGTGAAATCAGCCGACGAAAAGATATGGTGCAACGGTATGGACCTCGATTGGCTGGTGCCCGCTATCGGACGCAAGGATCCTGATGTGGAAAAATTTTTCGAGACGCAGGATAGGGTATACAGGCGGATTACCTTCTATCCTATGATCACCGTGGCGGCGCTGACCGGCCATGCATTCGCCGGGGGCGCCCTGCTGGCCTGCTCTTTCGATTTTCTTTACATGCGAGCCGACCGTGGTTTCCTGTGTTTCCCCGAAGTCGATCTTAATATCCCTTTCCTGCCGTACATGGATGCCTTGATCCAGAGGACTCTGCCCTCCGCCAAAGTGCGCGAAGCCCAACTGACCGGCAAACGCTTTACCGCGGCGGAACTGGAAAAAATTAATGTTGTGCGCAAGGCCTGCTCCTCGGCTGATGAGACCGTAAAAGAGGCAGTGGCTTTTGCAAAAAGTCTGAATAAAGGCAGAGGCATCGTAACCGCGATGAAAAAAATCACGAATGCTCCTATCGGACATCTCATGGACAATGTCGTAAGGCCTAATCTGGATGCAGGCGGCGTTCCCATAAAATAGCGGCTGACTCCACGTGATAAAGATGGGCAATACAGGGAATATGGCGCCCCGATTCTTAATACTGCCGGTTGTTTTCATAGCAGCAATGCTATACGGCTGCAGCAGTCCCGCTATTGCTGGTTCACTGGTGAAAGTGCAGACCGACAATGCGGCCGTCAACGGCATAATTATTGATCAGGCCGGCTATATAGTTACCGGCAACGGCGCGCTGGGCGACTCCGGCACTCTATCGGTCGAGATTGAGCCCGGACTGAGCTACGAAGGCCGTTTAATTTGCAGAGACAGTCAGAGAGACGTGGCGCTGCTCAGAATCGATGCGCCTGATCTTAAAACGGCTTTACTGGGGGACTCGGACCTTGTGCGTCACTGGGATGAGGTGGCTGTGTGGGGATTCAAGCCCGGCGATGACATTGTGGCAGAGTCAAAGGGCAGCGTGACCTCGCTGCCTGAAGAGGGGGAAATCATCTATCTGCAGACCAACGCGGCCCTGGACCCGTTGCTGGCAGGAAGCGCCGTATTGAACAAGGCGGGCGAACTGGTCGGCATGGTTTCATGGAATGCGGGCCAGCCGGGTCGAGAAGGGTTCGCATTGGCTTCCAACGAGATACAGAGAGTACTTGATCAGGCCAGAGAAGCGGAGTCCGACCCGCTTGCCGTCGCTCCGATCGATCCTCCTTCCGTCTTCAGTGACCGAGCGGTGATATCCTGGCAGACCAACCGGCCGGCAACCGGCCAGATTGAGTTCGGATTAAAAGATTCGTATGGCAACAGGACAGCGCTTGACACGACGATGCTGAATACACATGCAGTCGTACTGCAGGGATTGGTGCCTAAAACGGCCTATTATTTCCGGATCCTTTCAGTCGATTATTGCGGCAATACCGTGGCTTCAAAGGGGTATACTCTTACAACCACGGCGGCAGGCGCCCAGGCGGGCGAGTTCACGATCTCAAACGTTGACGTATACGATATCACCAGCACAGCCGCGTCGGTGAGGTGGATTACCAGTAAACCGGCTACAGGCGCCGTCGAGTACAGTGCGGATAAAGAGACCGGATGCGACAGCGAGATCAATAAGGACTTTGTGTACGAACATAAATTCAGGTTGAACAGCCTGAAACCCCAGACGCGCTACAATGTGACCATAAAGTCGGAGACTGATTTCGATGAGTTTGTTGAACAGAGGCTCAATCCTTTCACAACACCGCCGACATCGCCGGTTGGCTGCAAGATGAATTGCAGGATATTGGATTTCTCATTTAAAACCCTTCAGGGAGGTGATTTCACCAACAACGATATTGCCGGCAAGAAGGTGTTTATTGTCTTCACCAAGACCTCCTGCCCGACCTGCATGCAGCAGGCGATTTTCCTCAACGATGTCTATCGCGATTGGCCAAAAGACACGGACATGTTGATGTTCATGGTGGCAAGCGGCGAAAAGCAGAAGGATGTAGAGGAATGGATAAAGAGATATGGGCTGGTCATGCCCGTTTACTTAGACCCGACGGCAAAGCTGGCCAGCGGATGCCAGTTCAGGACCATTCCTTCGGCGCTCTTTTTAGACACAGGGTCGGTCATACGGGATTATAAGAGCGGCGGATTCGGCAATAGAAAAGATATGGAAGCAGCCGTGAAGCATTTCTACGAGCAAGAGAGATAAACGCTGAGAAAACGTGTTGCCAAAGGGCCGGCGCCCGGTGCGGGCGCCGGCCCTTTCGTTTGACGGTTAGGACCTGAACACGAAGCTGAGCGCGCCTGCGAGATCGATGGTGTCACCATCCTTGAGCGCGTGCCTGCCTGTGCCCTTGATGGAGGAACCGTTCAGCCTTGTGCCGTTGGTGCTGCCCGGGTCCTCAATGTAATACTGGCCGTTATCATAGGTGACCGTGATATGTTGCCTTGATATCAGGTCCGCCTTATCAGGGGGAACCATGTGCTGGAAGTCCCTGCGTCCCAGCGGAGCGCCGTCGCCCGACAGCGAAATCTCGCCTCCGTTGGAGGCAGCGAATTTAGCCGGAGGGCCGGCAGTTACCGGTGATGTTTTGTGGGAGCCTGTCGCCGGCAGCGTGGCTACGGGCGAGGTGACGGCAGGCATCGTGCCGGAGCGCGCGCCTCCGTAATGAGCGGCCTGCACAGCTGGTTTCCTCAGCAGAAGGATGACTATGATTATGGCTGCCGCCGCCAGCAGTGCAACCAGCAGGATATAGGGCAGCCACCAGGACAGCGTGCCGTTGCTGCCGCTTGCAGTGCTGACCGGGTCGGTAGTGATGGAGGTTGCTGTGCTTGTACCAGTATAGGCGCCGCCCGTGTAATAAGTGCTGCCGACATAGGGCGCCACCGTTACCGTGGTGCTGGCCACCACTGAGCCTGCGCTATTGGTTGCCGTGAGTGTATACGTGGTCGTATAGGCGGGAGTCACGACGTCAACCCCTGAATTCGGCACGGATCCGACCGATGGAGATATGCTGACGTTAGCCGTATTGTTTACCGTCCATGACAGCGTGGATGACTGTCCCGGCTGGATATAGCTGGGATTGGCCGTAAAAGAGCTGATCACGGGCGCATAGACCGGGGTTGGTGTGGACGGCACCACCACGATAGGATAGTTACGATAGTAAGGTGTTACCCATGAGTTGGAGTACCACCGGTATCCGTAGGGATAGTATGGTGCCAAGGGATTATACGGATCGTAATATGGCCGCGGAGGAGGGGGAGGAGGTGGTGGTGGAGGAGGTGGAGGAGGAGGCGGAGGAGGTGGAGGTGGCGGTGG
>JAFGHL010000037.1 GCA_016930155.1 Dehalococcoidia bacterium
CCGGCGGTCAGGGCGCTGCCGGCGTTGAAGCCGAACCATCCGAACCAGAGCAGCGCGGCGCCCAAGACTACATAAGGTATATTGTTGGGCTCCATGGATTCGCCTTCCTTGAATCCCATGCGCGGGCCCAGCACCAGTGCAAGGGCCAGGGCGGATATTCCGGCGTTGACATGTACCACGGTGCCGCCGGCGAAATCGAGTGCGCCTAACTTAGCCAGCCAGCCGCCGCTTCCCCATACCCAGTGGGCGACAGGACAATAAACCAGGGTGAACCAGAGAGCCGCAAAGGCCAGCAGCGCACCGAACTTGATACGTTCCACTACGGCGCCTGTCCAGAGCGCCACTGTGATGATGGCGAAGGTGGCCTGGAAGGCTACGAATGCGAGATGAGGCACTGTGCTCGCGTACACTGAGGACGGATCTTGGCCGACACCTGTCAGGCCGAACCAGGAGAAATCGCCCAACAGCCCTTTAACATCAGGCCCGAAGGCCATGGTGTAGCCGTAAAGGACCCATAATATAGATATCATACAGAGGATGGCGAAGCTCATCATAATGGTGGAGAGCAGGTTTTTCCTTCTGACCATGCCACCATAGAAAAAGGCCAGGGCCGGGGTCATGAGCAATACGAGTGCAGTCGATGTGAGCAGCCAGGCGGTATCGCCCGAATTCATAGTGGACCTCCTTTATAAGATGATAGAGGGAAGTTTAGAGGAGGCCTGTTTCGGACTTATTACAACGATGTTAAGTTTATATTACAGGGAGGGCTAATCGGACGAGCCCGTTTCCTTGAATTTGTAGCCGATATTTCTGACTGTCTCTATGAATGAATGTGCGGGGTCCTCTATCTTGCTGCGCAGCCTTCTGATATGCACATCAACCGTCCTGTCGCCCCCGTAGTAATCGTAGCCCCAGATCTCGTTCAGCAGCGACTCGCGCGTGAAAACCTTGCCCTTGTTGGTTGCCAGAAGCTTGAGCAGTTCGTATTCCTTGAAGGTCAGGGCCAGCAGGCGGCCGGACAGCTCCACCTCGCACCTGACGGGATCGATGGTCAGGTCTCCCACTTTGATTACCAAGTCCCGGTCGGGCTTGGTCGTTTCGGATATGGCGCGACGTATTCTTGCAGACAACTCGTCCAGGTTCCAGGGCTTGATGATGAAGTCCTCAAAGTCTTGCTCAAGCACCAGGTGTAATGTTGATGAAGAGACCAATGCGATGACGGGGAGCAACCTGCGCAATTTGAGCTTTCTGAACCATTTCCAGGCGGAATCGCCGTACGTTGATATCGAAGATATGTCTATGAGAACAGCATTAAACAATTGACGGGCATCCTGCTGGATGACGTCGTCAGCGTAAATGCAGGCCGTGCAGGAGAATCCCATGCGGCTCAGGCCGGCGCTGAGGTCCCTCACGCGGTCCACCTCGTTGCTAACCAGTAAAATATTATTCATCTTGCTGTAACGGTATTATAGCAATTCAGCACACGGTCGAAGCCTGGATACATCCAGCAAGCCGCATATGGAGTGGTTGGTCACAGTAATGCCGCTCTCAGCCACGGCTGCTGCTATGTTTAGCCCGCTGAGCGTGACCAGTCCTGCCTTCTCAGGGCTGAAAGGTATCTCACAGATCTTTTCCCCCGGCCTGGCTAAAAACGCCCGGGTGATAAGGCCGCTGTTCTTCATCCGTTGCAGCAGTTCATCAGCTTTGCTGCAGGATAGCATGGGTATCTCACAATAGTCGGCCAGCACCTTGCCGTTGCCGTCGGCTGTAGCTTTAATGACGTCAGTCATCCTGCCGGCGATAAATATATCGGAAGGATCGATTGTTGAGCCTGCGAACTCGACCAGGTCTACAAACCTGAAAGGCCGGCCTTTCTTTATCTGGAGCAGGCCGCCGAAACGCGCGTAAACAGGGATGCCCGATTTAAGCAGGCATCCGTTCACAGCAACATTGCAGACGGTGGCCAGCCCTACCTGGCCGGCAGGAACCACGATGTTGCCCAGGTTGTTGCCTTCACCGGCCAGCGTTACCAGATTTGATGACGACAGCCCGGCCTGGAACACGCTGTTCATAATTTTTAACGCTGTGGGGAACTCGTCGCGGTTGAAGAGTGATACATCTACGGGTATACGCCCCGTCCCGGAACGCAGGCCGACATTGGTCTGATAGGCTAGGCTCTCTATCCTGGATCCCACAAAACCGATCTTGTCGGTGACCAGCGAATTTCTTAATTCCTCGAGGCCGGGCACTGTAATGGTGCGGCCGTCCTTATGACCTGCCGAGCGGGTCAGGCCACGTTCATCCATTATTTTCAAGTGGTAGCGCACAGCCCGTTCACCCAGGTAGATGCCCTGTTCCTCCAGCAGGACCGATATCATTCGGCTGCCCATGGGCGCCTGCGCGTCGCTGAGTATCTTCAGCATAGCTGTAATCTTTCTTTCAACATCTCGCGTTTCCTGTCCGATCATATCTTGATCACCTCACTTCAGCCTCACAGGTATCCCTTTTGCGGCCAGGTATTCCTTGGTCTGCCTGATCGAATACTCCCTGTAATGAAATATACTGGCGGCCAGCACGGCGTCCGCTTTGCCGAGTGCAAGCGCCTGATAAAGGTGCTCCAGCGTGCCGGCCCCACCGCTGGCGATAACCGGCACGGTCACCATTTCGCTGACAGCGCGGTTGAGCTCGTTATCGTAGCCCGACCTCTGGCCGTCGGCATCCCAACTGGTCAGCAATATCTCGCCCGCGCCGATGTCCACCGCCTTCTTGATCCAATCCAGCACGTCGATACCCGTAGGTTTGCGTCCTCCGTGTGTGCAGACCTCCCACGCGGTAACGCTGTCTCCGGCACACCGTCTGGCATCCACTGCCAGCACCATGCATTGCCTGCCGAAAATGGCGGCGCCCTCCCTGAGCAGCCCGGGATTCTGTACAGCGGCCGTATTGATAGATACTTTATCGGCGCCTGCCTTCAACATGCGCCGCATATCATCTATGGTGCGCAGACCGCCGCCCACGCATAGAGGAACAAAAACCTGTTTGGCCACGTTTTCAACTACGTGAACCATGGTTTCCCTGCCTTCAGGAGTTGCTCCTATATCCAGGAAAACCAGTTCATCGGCTCCCTCCCGGTAGTAGAAAGCCGCCTGTTCTACAGGGTCCCCGGCATCGCGCAGATTTGTGAAGCTCGTGCCTTTAACCACGCGGCCGCACGTTACATCGAGGCACGGTATAACACGTTTGGTCAACATCTGATTATAATCTTCACACAGCGTATTTAAGGAAATTTGAGTACATCCTCAGTCCGAGCTCCCCGCTTTTTTCGGGGTGGAATTGTGTGGCGAAAAGATTGTCTTTGATAATCATGGAGCAAAACTCAAGGCCATATTCCGTTATCCCGGCCACCACGTTACTGTCCCGCGGTCGGGCATAATAGCTATGCACAAAATAGAAATTGGTATTATCCGGGATGCCGGTGAAGATGGGGTGCTTGTGAACCTGTTTGACCTGGTTCCATCCCATGTGCGGGATCTTTAACCCGGCCGGAAGCCTGTAAACCCTGCCGGGTATAATGCCCAGACATTTATGCTCGCCGCCTTCCTCGGTGCTATCAAGCAGCACCTGCAGGCCCACACAAATAGCGAAGAGCGGCTTTTTTAATTCAACCAGCTTTCTGACGGATTCGTCGATTCCCGAGGCCGACAAATTCTCCATCGTATCAGCTGCTGCGCCAACGCCGGGCAGGAACACAGCATCCGCATTAAAGATGGCAGATACGGAACCAGTGACGTTGGGTCGATAGCCGAGCTTTACCAGGGCGTTAACGACGCTGCCTATATTGCCGGCGCCGTAATCGATTACGGCAATATTTTTTGTATCGTTACCCATAGTCATCAGGAAAAAGGTCTGGCCGCAAGGCTTTTTAAATCCATATTCTGCCGGGTCGGCAGTACATTACAAAGCCACCCACCTTTGCAGGCGTCTTCTTTTGCCCAAACATTATTCAACGCAGCACATCTTATCTGATAAGCGGTATACGGAAACCCATTTCCGTAATTTTAACATTATGCAATGTTGTTGTCAATATAAAAAAGTACCGAAGCCAGAGTATTCAGGCAAGGTATTATTTCAGGAAGCAGATTGCCTTCTGGCTTTTAGGGTCGGCCAGGATTTGTACATACATCCCTGCGGATGCGGATGGAACGTCTATTAACCTTATTATTCGAGAGAATTCGGCCAGCCCCGGCAGCAAGTCTTTTAATATATTTGTGGATTTCTGGAAGAACTCGTTATTGTAGGAGGTTTCTTTATCGCCGGGATAAAGGGGCAGATAGATGATCTGGGATTCGACCAGGTCCTGAAAGAAATGGGTGCCGTATGATACTTCAGGCACGTGTCCCATTTCCTCGCGGGCAATTTCGACAAGCACGGATGTGTTGCTGATGTCCGCATAACCGACGTTTACACCGAGGTCAATGTTGCTGCTGCCCCAGCGCCCCGGCCCCATCATTATTATTTTCGCCTCCTTAATCGCCGGGTGCTTGTTGATGCGGCCTACGATACGGCCCACGGATTTTTTAATTTCAGGAGATTCAATCTTGCTGTATTTCAACGGGTCTATATACAGAATATACCTTACATCCGAGGCCAAACCGCCGCTGATAAACTTCTTTGCTTTAAACAGAATCTGTTTATGCGGTATATTGTCGGGAATTTTAATCGCGCCCGAAGCTCCCGGTATCTGCAAAGACCGGCATTGCAGCAGATTGATCTTGATTACACCGTCTTCCGTGATATGGGCGGTGAACTCCACATCTACAGGGTGTCCCTGAGCCGACTCCAGTTTGGTCAGCAGATTGTTCATAATCTTGATGAAGGGTGTTTTCTTCAGCAGGGAGTCAAAGGTTAGCACCAGGCTGTCGCCCGACCCGCGATGGCAAGTGCCGATAATGGCACGGGGAAAACCTTCCTGCATAATTGATGCTATTAAATTAAGGTTGGGATAATCGCCGTCATCCAGTAATTCCGCTACCGGCAGGGTGATTAATTCGTTTAGCTTGATATCAAGCAAGTCGATGTTATGCTGAGAGTACTTGGCGATTTTGGCGCCGATCTCGGGCCGCAAATCGGGGTGGCTGACGGCGATCATCCTGGTATAGTCGCCGCTTACACGGTTAACAGCCCGGGTGCCCAGGCCGAACACCAGCCGTAACATGCCCTTTTGCGGGTCTATGCGGTCCGTCCATGCATAGAGATTTTTTGAGAAAGCTACGCCGGCCAGGGTAGGGAAAAAGTAATCTTTATACGGCATGCCCGATACACGCTGAACCAGTATCGCCATCTGCTCGTCATTCTCCCCCAGGCCCTGGTTATGCCTGTATGTGAGAGCATCGGGATTAAGCGCGCTGGCATAGACGAGTTTAACTGCGCGTAAAAATGCCTCCATCCTTTCGTCGGGAGTTCCCTGGTTGGCGCAGAATTCACTGCGATATTTGCCTGCGAAAGCATTGCCGAAGCTGTCCTCAAGCAGGCTGCTGGACCGAACAATGATGGGAGCCTGGCCGAAATAGTCCAGCATGTCGCGGAACTGTTCCATTATCTCCTGCGGGAATTTACCCTGGACAAAGCGTCGCTCGATCTCCTCGAATTCTTCAGGGGATATCTGCCAGTCCCTGGTGAGCTGCAGCCGCAGTTGAAAAAGGCGATTATTGACCAGGAATGTAAAGAATACGTCGGAACCTATATAGAATGAATCATGCGCTTCCAGAGCTTGAGAAAAATCGATCTCGCCCCTGTCCGCTAACAATATACGACGGGCCAGCAGCATGCCGGCGGCTTTGCCGCCGATTCGGCCTGATCCGATAAGCCTATTCCGTATATTAATAAGGTCATCAGCCGTCAGATATTTATCAGCCAGTTTAATGAAAGCGGGCTGATCGCCTAACATCATACGGGAAAGCTCATGTTTAAGCGGTACTATTTCCTCCAACTGCCTGGGGGAATCCGCCTCCGCCGACTGATACTGCAGAAGTTTTGTGTAGACGCTCTCCCATGGAGCAATTGAGGTAAAGGCTATACTGAGAGGCTGCCTGTGGGCGGTCGAGGAGACGGCAGCCGCCTCACCGCTCTGAAACACTGGAACCCACCCTTCCTGAGCGATTAGATGGGGCAGGAACATCTTTGCCGAATAGCGTTCCCACACTTTTAGCGGATGTATATACGTTGCGTTATTCAAATGATATACGTCGATCAGTATTTGTGTTGTCTCTCGTATCCTGGCGACAACGGAGTGCGTATGCTTTCCCCTGGTTAAGCCGAAATAGGCGACCGGACCGCGCTCAAAAATATACGGGCAGGTAACCTGGAAGAAATTGGCCAGCAGCTCGTCGGTGGCCCACTGAGCAACAAGTGAAGACAGGTTATCGAATATATAGCATGCATCGCGGCTGTTTTTGGCTATGATGTTATGTATCTGTCCGCTGAAAGCATCAAACCCGGGTTTGGGATCGATTTCAATAATTTTCAAGCTCGGCGCCGGTTCTAAAATAGGCGGGTGAGAGGCAAAGCGAAGGTAGATGCAGCTATGGCCGTCGGCCGTCGCCCGGTGAGCGAACGACTGTGCGAAAGAGGCGTAATCTTCCAGGTTATCGATCTGCCAGACGAAGTTATCCCCGGTGCGGACCTCCTGAATCAGTTCGTCCAGTGCGTCTATTCCGCTGCTGAATCTAAGAGACTTTGTTTTCTTACTCATGAATTTCACCCGTCAAGAGCCACTTTGCGCCCATACCATGCAACAACTGCCGCTATAAAAAATCACTAGGAGTTGGCCCCGAAATTTTACAGCCTTCCTTAAAAAGCATATAATAACAACAGCCTTTAAGCCAGTCCAGTGAGGCTGGTAAGGAGAAAATGGTGATCTATAGTCATGCTCCAGGGATACGACCTGGGGCTATTTTTTTGAAACCTCTTGCGTATCTGTCGCGGGAGGTTTTTTTATTCGGGGGCATCCTGTGAGCAGAAAAGCCATTCTCGTTTTGGTAGACGGGACCGTTTATCGGGGCGACATCTTCGGCGCTGAAACTACCGCCTTCGGTGAGATCATCTTTATCACGAGCATGACCGGATATCAGGAGATGCTTACCGACCCGTCTTTCGCAGGCCAGATAGTGGTGCCTACCTATCCCCTGATAGGTAATTACGGGATCAATCTTGATGATGTTGAATCAGCGAGGATTCAGGTCAGGGGTTTTGTAGTCAGGGAATACTGTCCTGTTCCCAGCAATCGGACAAGCAAAGGGACTGTGGAGGAGTATCTGAAAAAGGTAAATATTCCCGGTCTCAGCGGTATCGACACGCGCTGCTTGACCAGGCACATTCGCTCCAGGGGCGTCATGATGGGGGTATTAACGTCCGATTTAACCTCCAGCGAGGCGCTGCACCAATTGAAACAACTGCCTTCCTACGGAGAGACCGATTTCGTCAAGGAAGTGAGTGTAAAAGAAGCTTTTGAATGGAGCCCGGAGAAGGGGCAAAAACCTTATAAATATGACATTGTAATCGTTGATATGGGGTTGAGATTCAACATAGCACGTACACTAAGCGGGCTCGGCTGCCGCGTGATTGTCGTACCCTGCACGCTCTCTTCCCGGGATATACTTGACATGAAGCCGGACGGCATAGTTCTATCTCCAGGCCCCGGAAATCCGGCCCTGCTGGACTACGCGATCGAGAATATAAGGGGTTTGCTGGGTAAAAAACCGATACTGGGTATATGTCTGGGACATCAGCTAATAGGCCGTGCTTTCGGCGCCGATACCTTCAAGCTCAAATTCGGCCACAGAGGGGCCAATCATCCTGTCTGCGACCTTGCCACGGGTAAAGTGCATATCACTTCACAGAATCACGGTTATGCTATTGACACAGACAGCCTGAAGGGAGGATTGCAGGTCAGTCATATAAATTTGAATGACGGCACTATCGAAGGTCTGAAACACAGCACGATGCCGATTATTTCGATACAGTACCACGCGGAAGGCTCTCCCGGTCCTCAGGACAATGCGTACATATTCGACAGTTTTTTACAGATGGTTAGCGAGGTAAACAGAAAATAGATGGCTGGACTATCCAAGGTGCTGGTTATAGGATCAGGCCCCATCATCATAGGCCAGGCGGCTGAATTCGATTATGCGGGCGCCCAGGCGTGCAAGTCCCTTCGGGAGGAGGGGATCACCACCGTGCTGGTCAATTCCAACCCTGCAACCATCATGACCGATGAAGGCATAGCCGACATAGTATATATCGAGCCCCTGACCGCGGATGTGCTGAAAAGGATAATTGAGCAGGAAAGGCCCGAGGGGTTGCTGCCGACACTGGGCGGTCAGACCGGACTCAACCTGGCGGTCGAGCTGGCCGATACGGGAATACTGGATAAATACAACGTCCGTATGCTGGGCACGCCGCTGGATACAATTAAAAAGGCGGAGGAAAGGTCCTTATTCAAACAGCTTATACAGGAGATCGGTGAGCCGATCCCGGAAAGCGTGACGGTTAATTCCGTCGGCAAAGCCAGGGATTTTGCCCTGTCCATCGGGTTGCCTTTGATAGTCCGGCCTTCCTACACGCTGGGTGGGACCGGCGGCGGTATCGTTTATACCATGGCGGAACTGGAGGCCACTGTGGAGAACGGGCTGGCGTCGAGCATAAGCCATCAGGTGCTGGTCGAGCGATGTCTGCTGGGCTGGAAAGAAATCGAATATGAAGTTATGCGCGACGCGGCGGACAACTGCATCACTATCTGCAACATGGAGAACATAGACCCGATGGGCGTTCATACGGGAGACAGCATCGTAGTGGCGCCCAGTCAGACGTTAACCGATAAAGAGTACCAGATGCTCAGGTCGGCCAGCCTGAAGATAATACGAGCCTTGCGCATCGAGGGCGGCTGTAACATACAGTTCGCTTTAACACCCAGCCGGGTTGTCGCCAGGAAGTGGGCGCCGGACCAACTCAATATAGCTGAAAGCCAGTACTATATTATCGAGGTAAATCCACGGGTCAGCCGCAGTTCAGCCCTGGCCAGCAAGGCCACCGGCTATCCCATAGCCAGGGTTGCCGCCAAGATCGCTGCGGGAAAACGCCTTGACGAAATACCCAACCGGGTAACCGGTAAAACCATGGCGGCCTTTGAGCCGGCGCTGGATTATTGTGTTGTCAAGATACCGCGCTGGCCGTTCGATAAATTCGCGGGAGGCGACAGGACCCTGGGAAGCCAGATGAAGGCCACCGGCGAGGTTATGGCTATCGAACGCTGTTTTGAAGCCGGGCTGCAGAAAGCCGTGCGCTCTCTGGAGATGGGCAGGAGATCTCTCCTGTGGGAAGATAAGAGCTGGGACAGCGGTGACGGGCACGGGAAATATCCGCTTCATGCCCATGACATGAGGTTGTGGGCCCTGATGGCGGCGCTGAGAAGAAAAATGGATCCGGAAAAGCTGGCGGAGCAGACGGGGATAGACCCGTGGTTCATACATAAGTTTGCCAATATCGTTCGATTGGAGCAACGGCTGTTATCGGAGGAATTGAATCCGGAATTGATGAGGCAGGCCAAACGGCTTGGTTTCTCCGACCAGCAAATATCGACGCTGGGCGACATGTTGCCGGATCAGGTGCGTCAGTTGCGGAACCGTTGGAATATAAAACCGGTATATAAAATGGTGGATACGTGCGCAGCGGAATTCGATGCCGAAACACCCTATTTCTACAGCACGTATGAGGATGAAAATGAGGCTGAATCCCTCACCGATAACAAAGCAGTCGTGATAGGCAGCGGACCTATACGCATCGGCCAGGGGATAGAGTTCGATTATTGCAGCGTCCATTCCGCCTGGGCGCTTAAGGAAGCCGGCTATAAAAGCATAATGGTAAATTCAAATCCTGAAACAGTTTCGACTGACTTCGATACGAGTGACCGGCTTTATTTCGAGCCTCTGGACGAGGAAAGCGTCCTCGACATATTGGAAAACGAGAATTCCAAATTGCTTGTCGGAGCCTTCACTCCTTCGGTGCTGCAATTCGGAGGGCAGACAGCGATCAACCTGGCCGCCTCGCTTTCCAGAAACAATTCACCCATCCTGGGTTCCAATGCTGAGATTATCGATCTGGCGGAAGACCGGCGCAGGTTCGAGGATTTTCTGAATCACCTGGGTATACCGCAGCCGCCCGGCGCAGGTGTAACTGCGTTAAGCCAGGGTCAGGAGGTTGCCAATACATTGGGTTATCCGGTGCTGGTAAGGCCGAGTTATGTGCTGGGTGGACGGGGAATGGAGATAGTGCAGAATCAGGAGGAATTAACCAGGTACATGGAGCAGGCGCTCGAAATCGACGAACGCCATCCCGTTCTGATCGATAAGTATTTCGAAGGTAAGGAAGTAGAAGTCGACGCGGTCAGTGACGGGGTTCATGTACTGATCCCCGGGATTATGGAGCATATTGAACGTACAGGTGTGCATAGCGGGGATTCAATAGCCGTGTATCCGGCTCTGGGATTATCAGAAAACGAGGTTAATACTCTGATTGATTACACCGTCAGAACCGGGCTGGCGCTGGGCATATATGGCCTGATGAACATACAGTTCGTAATTATGCGTGGCAGCGCCGGCGAGCTTTCGTCCATATACATGCTGGAGGTGAATCCGCGCGCCAGCCGGACCATCCCCTTTATCTCCAAGGTTACGGGTGTCCCCATGGTACGCATCGCTACCAAAGTAATGCTGGGAATAAGCCTGGCGGAGCAGGGGTATAAAACAGGACTTTGCAGAGAAAAGGCACTAATCAGTGTTAAGGCGCCTGTCTTTTCCATGTCGAAGCTGACAGGCGTTGACACCTATCTCAGCCCCGAGATGAAGTCCACCGGCGAAGTAATGGGCATCGACCTGACTTATGAAGCCGCCCTGGCCAAGGCATTAATCGCGGCGGGGCTGATGCTGCCCTCGCAGGGGGCGCTCCTCTTCAGCATTGCAGATAAGGATAAAGCTGAGGCGCTGCCTATAATAAAGGGGTTCTATTCTCTGGGTTATCGAATATATGCAACCCGGGGCACGGCAGCTATGATTAAAGAACATGGTATGGATGTTAACGTGATCAGCAGGAAACTGAGCGAAGGGCATCCAAATATTATCGAGATTATAAACAGCGGCTCCGTAGTAGGCGTAATCAATACGGTCACGGGTGGACGCATCCCTCTACAGGATGGATTCCATATCCGCCGTGCCACCACTGAGAGGCGCATCCCCTGTTTTACATCGCTGGATACAGCGGGCGCAGTGTTGAAAGTCTTATCACAGGGCATGAAAAGCTTTAATGTTAAACCGCTCTACCAATATGTGGGGCGTTAAGGTCACACATTTCTATCAGTTCGGTGGAGGTTCTCGATGTGTTCAGCAGGCCCGGTAACAGCCGTTACTTCTCACGGTCCTTGTTTTCGGGGAGCCTGGAATCCGGTTTATGAATGGTTTTCTCAACCAGCTCGAAAAGTATGAGGGTAATAAGCGCTATGAGTAGAAGCAGCAGCAGGGTCTGGAGGAATTCCTTATGTACCAGGAACATAATGATAAATATCTCCAGCATCAATACGGCTGTCTCGACAACTTTACGGCGCACCATATTATCGATGATGAAGGAGAACATTATCACCTCTACCCATCCTTCGGCAATCACGCCGACTGTGATGCTCTCCCAGGTCAATGAGCCCGGGGGCAGCGTAAAAGACATCCAGTGCAGGAAAAAGAAGGTGAAAATCGACTCGGGCACATACGACAGTGTGATGGCGAGGAAGGTCGGCATACGGCCCCGCAGCAATCCGCAGAAAAAACCCGTCATGGATTTGCCGAGTATGATGGCCAGACCGTAAACAGGGCCGTAGATGCCGAAGACGGCCAGGTGGAAATAAGGGAATAAGGAAGACGGTGCGGCGGTCAGCAGGCCGTACCAGGGCCCGAATGTGATGGCGATGGCGAAGGTGGCCAGATGCGAGAAATCAAAGGTAACCTGGGGATTGAGGGGGGTAAGCATGCTGGAGAGAAACGACAGCAGGTTTCCCAGCAGTGCAGCGGCCAGGGAGATACCCAGCTTCTGGGCTTTCTCGCTCTTGAGTATTTGAATTACATGCTGTGTTTTCAACATGTGATGCGGGTATCAGTATAACATTTTTCCTATTCGTAAAGTCCCCGTTTGCGGTTGTCTTCAACGATGCGGTTGTACTCCTTATCCACATCTATGCCCCGGTCCCTCAGCACGCGGTCCATCATCTCAACTGAATGCATGAGGTCGAGAAAGCGGTTCAGCCATGCTTTCGGGTCGTCCGGGCTTTTCTTATAATCGTCCGCCAGCTGGTTGTATTCCTCGGTGATCTTATTGAATTCGACTGCAGGGTCGAATTGCCCCTTGATACGGGGGAACCTGAACAGTTCCTTTACCTTGCCCAGATGGCGGCGGAAGATGAATTTGTCGACGTACCAGAAGACGCATGCCAGCAGGAGCTGGTTGAGTAAAAAGGCCGGGAAATCGGGTATGCCCATCTGTTGCCTCAGCAACACTTGAAGTAAGGCTCCGGCAATGCCTGATAGAAGTATCCAGCGTCCGAAAACATATATGAACCACTCCTTTGAAAACATGGCACTCTCCCTTTGAAAAATATTACGCCAGACTGCGACTTTTATACTATCAGCGTAATAGTGCATTGTCCATGCAGGCTTGCGGACCCGAGATGCGGGCATCGGGTATAATTGGCATTAATCTATCTTGATGACAGGATAACTGCAGGAGGAGGAAGGTCATGAAAGTGGTGTATCATCACCGTTATACGGATGTTTATGAGAGTGATCCCGCCGCAGCTCCGGGACGTATGGAAGCGATAGTTAAAGAGCTGGACGGCTTCGATTTCGTCGAGCCGCAGACCGCCGGCCTCGATGATATACGGCTCTGTCATACGCCTTTTCACATCAGCTATGTTCAGCGATACGGCGATGTGTTTGATGCGGCCTCGCTGGCCGTCGGCGGCGCCATCCTGGCGTCCGATCTGGCCATGAAAGCCGAGCCGGCCTTCGGATTGATTCGTCCTCCCGGCCATCATGCCAGCCCTGACAGCTGCTGGGGCTTCTGTTTCTTCAACAATATGGCTATTGCGATCGCCAGGTTGATCGAACAGAAAAAGATCAAAACGGCACTGATACTCGATTTCGACCTGCACTTCGGTGACGGTACATCCAACATTTTTAGCGGCAAACATGAAGTGACCTATTTTCACCCCGAGGACGGGGACAGGCAAGAGTTCGTAGATCACGTAGGCAGTTTTCTGGATCAGTCCAGGGCCGATATAATAGCGGTCTCTGCCGGATTCGACCGCCATATCCAGGACTGGGGCAGGTTGCTAACTACGGAAGACTATAAGATTATGGGGCAACATGTGAAAGGGTTCGCTGTGAAGAAATGCGGGGGCCGCCGTTTCGGCTTGTTGGAGGGTGGTTACAACCACGATGTCCTGGGCAAGAATGTCAGAGCCTTCCTGGAAGGGATGAGATGAGGCTTTGTCCGGTTATCCTTGGCATCTAGACGGATGCGCGGTTGTTCACTCAACGTATCATTGTGACGGCGTAAACACCCATAATAAGGGCATACAGTATCGCTGCCGCCAGCGGTACTGCGATGATAATCAATGCGGGTAGCGGTCTGTTTTTGTTATACAGTATGGCTGAAGCGATGATACAACCAGCCGCAATTGCCCCGTAGGCCAATATCGGTGCCACTATCATCCAGACGGACGGATCTCTCTCAGATCCCGGCTTGTCAAAAGCAAACAATGATGTGAATGCAGCAAAAGCCCAGGGTAACAGAGAGACCATAACTATCACCAGCAGTATAATCGTCGCCGTTTTAATTTTCTTATTCTCCATTGCACAATCTCTATATTATTCTATTGCTGGGGAGGTGGAGCTGAAGGCGCAGCGGGTACCCATGCCGTGCTGGGGCCGTCTGAATAGGTGACCATCTGGTTTCCTGCTACGAACGGCCCGGCCTGTTGCCAGCAGTTGTTGCAGCCTTGCCACCATCCAGATCGCCAGCCGTTGCGCCAACCGTTGGACCAGCCTGCGTTATAGCCGCTGTTATAACCGATCTGCTGGCCCTGCGCCTCACCCTGGGCCTGTCCCTCAGCCGTACCTTTGGCCAAGCCTGCTGAGTAACCCTTGTTGTAACCGTCTGTCTCGCCGTCCTGCTTGCCCTGCTGATAGCCGGCGGCCTGCCCTTTGTTGTAACCTTCCTGTGTGCCGATTGCCGTTCCATCGGCGTTTCCCCTGCTGTAGCCCGATTTATATCCGGCATCCATACCCATCTGATAAGCGCCATATCCGACAATTGCCAGAGCAACGATAATCAGGATAACAATGATTGCAATCTTACCACTACCTAAAGTCATATCGTACCTCCTTGAAATCCACGCCAATATATTAGAGCAAACAGGGCATTAGTTAAAGTGGAATCGAACCATAGCGAAGCGTATCCTGTGTTTCCTATCAAACTAACATACACGCCGGTCATTTTCAACAGCCGTGCCTTGATAAGTTAAAAGCGGTCTGTTAGAATGTCCGCCATCTTAATATAAAATGCTCTTCGATCCGTATGCCTAAACTGTTAAGGCATGGTATCCGGACGGCAGGCTGAAAAGCCTCGAGGGTGCAGAAGGAAACGTCTGCGCCTCCCATTTTGGAAAGGAGGGTTACATGAAAACCTTATACATCAATCGTATCTATCGCGTATCAATTTCCATCGTTATCACCTGCCTTGTTCTAATCTCTATGCTTGTGGGTTGCGCACCTGCGGCGCCGCAGCCGGCGGCAACCGACAATACTTCGTCCCAGAACACATCCACCCCCATCATTCCCGGCAAAGCGCGTTTTAAAATAGCCACGACTACCAGCCTGTATGATACAGGTCTATGGAATTACCTTGAGCCGATGTTTGAAAAGAAGGCTAATGTCGAGCTGGACATCGTCTATGCCGGCACAGGCATCGCCCTGGAGTACGGTAGGCGCGGTGATGTGGATGCCGTAGTGGTGCACGATCCGGCGGCTGAGGCCAAATTCATCGCCGAAGGATACGGGATCAACAAGCGGTCGTTTGCCTTCAACCATTTTTTGATCGCCGGCCCCGACGATGATCCGGTCGGTATCAAGGGCCTGACTCCCGAGCAGGCATTGAAGAAAATATATGAAGCGGGTGTGTCCGATCCAACAAAAGTAAAATTTATATCCCGCGGGGACAACTCCGGGACCCACTCCAAGGAAAAGCTTATCTGGAAGGCGGCCGGGTTGAACTATGAGGATGTGCAGAAATCGGGGCCATGGTATATTGAGGCGGGTAAGGGCATGGGCCCGTGCCTGCTGATGGCTTCCGAAGAGGGGGCTTACATCCTGTGCGACATATCCACTTTTCTGGCATTCAAGGGAAAGGTGGACGTGGCGCCTCTGGTTGAGCAAGGCGATTTGTTCCTGAATGTATACAGTGTGATAGAAATAAATCCTGAAAAGATAAAAACAGCCAAGATGCTGCCCACCGCTAAAGCCTTTACCAACTGGTTGATATCCGATGAGGTACAGGATTTGATCGGCAACTATGGAGTGGCTGAATACGGCAGGTCGCTGTTCAATCCTCTCAAGGGCGGCGGCTGCATCGAATCGGGTTGTCCCAAATTGGAAGACTACACTGTACCGGTTGAATAAGGGATAAAGAGATGCAGGAGATCTGGCAGGCCCTGGGCCAGGCGGTCGACCTTATCGTCAGCCTGGATACTGAGGTCATCCAGATCTCACTGCGCTCGCTGTATATCTCGGGATGTTCCATACTGATCGCCGCGCTTTTTTGTGTTCCCATCGGGGGTCTTATACATTTTCATGATTTCAGCGGCAAGCGTGTCGTGATCAATATCATACAAACGTTTTACAGCCTTCCGACCGTTGTGGTGGGTCTTCTGGTGTTCCTTTTTATCTCGCGCTCCGGGCCGATGGGTGGTCTTGAATTGATGTTTACGCCGACTGCCGTGGTGATCGGACAGGTGATACTGATCATGCCGGTGCTCACAGGCATGATGATCAACGCGTTAAGCGGTGTAGACAGGGCAATACGAGACACGGCGCTTTCCTCCGGCGCCAGCAATACTCAGGCTATGTGGGCGATCCTGTTTGAAGCCAGATTCGCCGTGGTGGGGGCACTCATTCTGGGTTTCGGTCGCGCCATTTCCGAGGTGGGCGCTGCGATGATGCTGGGCGGCAATATCCGGGGTTATACACGGATTCTGACCACGGCCATCTCGCTGGAAACGCAACGCGGCGACATCGTGCTCTCTCTGGCGCTGGGCATCATCCTGATCAGTATAGCTATGGTGGTCAGTATTACCATGAACATCCTGCTGCAGAGGTACTGATGGTCGTTCTTAAGACTGTGGATCTTGAACAGCGCATCGGCGCCGCCGTGCTCCTGAACAAGGTCAGCCTGTCAGTGGAGAAAGGGGAAATATTTGCCGTCATAGGCCCGACGGGCGCAGGCAAGACCACGTTATTGAGGCTGATCAATTTGCTGGACCGCCCGACGGCCGGAGACATTTATTTCGATGGTCAAAAAATAACCGACCCGTCATGCGATGTTGTTAAAGTGCGCCGCCGCATGGCGATGGTTTTCCAGAAGCCGGCGGTTTTTAATAATAAGGTATATGAAAATGTGGCATATCCACTGAAGGTGCGCGGGACTCATGGTAAAACCGAAAGATCCGACGTCTATCAGTTGCTTGAAACCATTGGATTGGGTGGATACGCCAGGCGTAAAGCCAGGACCCTCTCGGGAGGTGAAGCTCAGCGTGTGGCTCTGGCGCGTGCCGTGGTGACAAAACCGGATCTGCTGCTGCTCGACGAGCCCACGGCCAACCTGGATCCTGTGAATGTGAAAATGATCGAAGGACTCGTAATGCAATTCAACCGGGAGCGAGGGTTGACGGTAATCATGTCCACACATGATATGCAGCAGGCCCATCGCGTAGCGGGCAGGATAGGTGTGCTGATGAACGGCCGGCTCGTACAGGTGGGCAGCCCCGATGACATTTTTTACTCACCCGATAACGCCCGGATCGCCGGCTTTGTGGGTATGCGCAACCTTTTTAGGGGCTACATTGTACGAAACGAAGCGGGTATCGCCGTAGTCAATATCGATGGCCGGGATATACAGGCTGTGTCGGATTTGCCGGTGGAGTCGTCCGTGGAGATACATATACGTCCTGAAGATGTGGTGCTGGCCATGACTGCCTCCGCAGGCAGTGCGCGCAATAGCCTGCGCTGCACTATCAGGTCGCTATCGTCCAACGGTCCTTTGTGCACTGTCATTGTAGATTGCGGTTTCCCGCTGGAAGTGCTGGTGACCGACCGGTCCGCTACAGAGATGGGCCTGAGCCAGGGCCAGGAGGTATATGCCTCATTTAAGGCCTCGGCAGTTCGGGCACTGCCGTCAATGCAAAGGTGAGCGTGTCAGTCACCTGGCGATGTACGTACCGCTTTTGCCACCCGTTTTCTTGATCAGGCGCATATCTGTGATGGTCATGTCCTGATCGAACATCTTACACATGTCGTAAATAGTCAGCGCCGCAACAGCCGCAGCCATGAGAGCTTCCATTTCAAAGCCCGTTTTGCCCTTGCCTCTGACCGTGGCCTCGATAACAATGGCGGTTTTTTTTGAGGGGAAGCTGAAATCGATAAATATGCTGGTAATAAGCAGGGGGTGGCAAAGCGGGATAAGGCCGAATGTTTGCTTGGCGGCCATTATGCCGGCTGCCTGCGCTACTGACAGGACATCGCCCTTGGGTGTCCTCTTTGCTTTTACCTTTCTGAGAGTATTAGTGCTCATGCTGATACAGGCCGACGCAATGGCCAGCCTCTGCGTATCCTTTTTATCGGATACGTCTATCATGCGTGTATCAAGTTTGGTCATAGCTCATCCCCCTATGCCGGACATCCTGGTATGCGCGGCGCAGTTGTTGGACAGCCGATGCATCTCAGGTTTGGCGGCAATAGCATCGAGCAGCAGTTGTTTTATAGCGTGAACCGTGGCGCCCCCGTGTAAAGGCGCCCGTACGTCTATACCGTCTGTGGAGAATAGGCAGGGCAGCAATGTGCCGTCCGCCGACAGTCGAAGCCTGTTGCAGCGGTTACAAAAAGGTTCTGAGATAGCCTCGATAAATCCCACCGTGCCTCCAGCTCCGGGCAGCCGATAGTATTTCGCGGCGCCATTGCCGGCCAGACCGTAGTGAGGTTCAAGCGTTCCCAACCTCTCTATTTCATGGTGCAGCCGATCGGCCGGGATCAGCCCGATCGCTGCATCGAACGGCATAAGCTCAATAAATCGCACATGCCATCCCTTTTCCAGCGTCATGCGGGCGAAATCCTTTATCTCATCGTCGTTGATACCCTGCATCGGGACAACATTTATCTTGACCGGATCGAGTCCGGCCTCCCTGGCGGACTGCAGTCCCCTGAGCACGTCAGACAGGTCACCCGTACGGGTTATCCGCCTGAAGCGGTCGGGTTTCATGGTATCCATGCTGACGTTAATGCGATGCAATCCGGCCTCCGCCAGCCTGCCCGCATATTTATCAAGTAGAATGCCGTTGGTGGTCATTGATATATCCTGTATGCCATCCACTAAAGCGATCATGCGCACCAGGTCCACTATGCCCGCCCTGACCAGCGGTTCTCCGCCGGTGATCCTGATCTTGTTCATGCCGATCTCCACGGCGGCACGCACCACCAGCAGGATCTCTTCGTAGCTAAGTATATCCTGATGCGATACCAGGGGCACACCGTGGGAAGGCATGCAGTAGATGCACCTGAGGTTACAGCGGTCGGTGACAGAGATCCTCAGGTAATCTATGCCTCTCTGGAAACCGTCACATATTCCGGGCATAATAAGTTACACTCATGTATGGTCTCCCGCCCTGCCCTGCATAGTCTCTACGGCATGCGGCACGATGGGCAACAGCAGGTCGAGGTATTCCTGAACAGCTTTCGGGTTGCCCGGCAGGTTGACGATCAGGCATCCGCCGCGTATCCCTGCCACAGCGCGGCTGAGTATGGCTGTGGGGGTTTTTTTATAGCCGTCAGCCCTCATTATTTCCACTATACCTGTTAGCTCTTTTTCAATCACCTTCAGCGTAGCCTCGGGCGTAACGTCCCTCGGACTAATGCCGGTACCGCCCGTTGTCACAATCAAATCCACATTGCCGCTGTCAGCCCATGCAGCAAGAGTCCTGGATATGATGTCCTCCTCGTCGGCCACGACCTGATACAGGGCGACCTCCATATCCATATTGCGGAAAGCTTTCACTAAATAGTCGCCGCTGACATCGACGCGCTGGCCCTGCGAGCCTTTGTCGCTGATGGTGAGCACTCCAGCTTTATACATTCTTTATCCCGTGTAGGGTCGTAACTTGAGGTGCGCCCGTTTTCGGGCGGGTTTAAAAACCCGCCCCTACCCTGACCTCCTTATATGAATTGAGGCTGTCCTTATTATACCAACCTTTTTCAATGTTCCCAGCATGGCCAGTATAGAGCCGGCCATAATGTCTTTGACGAAATATTTGAGCGGTACGTTCCTGCCGTTGACCGCTACTGACATATCGGCAGGCATGGCGGCTATGATGTCATGTTCGATAAAATCGGCGATCCCGGAGATATCCTCCCGGCCGAACACCGGTTTTTTACCTCGCCTCCTGGCCCTGGCTATGATTGCACAGAGGTCTGATTCGTCGCATACCAAATCACCTGTTTTGCCTGTAATGCAGACCTCGATCTTGGGCACTCTGGTATCCTTGAATCCCTCCGCCAGGATGATGTCGCAGCTGTCATCAAGCAGGCGGACGGTCTCCTCCAGTGCAGGTTCATGATCGAGCTTAGTAAGAACTGTTACCCGCAGAGGTGAACTGATCGCCACGGCGTTGCTGCCGGCCTGAGAATAGCGCCAGGTGTCCTTGCCCGGCGCATCGAGATCGATCGTCTGGTGGCTATGCTTGACCGCGCCCACGCGATAGCCGCGTGATTTGAATTCGGTGATGAGCTTTTCCATGATCACCGTCTTGCCCACGCCGGATCTACCCACGATAGCTATAACCGGCACCATATTGCGCACCTCGCTACAATGTTTCCTCTGTATCGTATAATAATTGAACCTTTAAGATGTCCCCTGGTCTGGCCAGTGCCCAGTCCTCCGGTACGATAGCAAGGCCGTTGGCTTCAGCCATTGAGCTTAATATACCCGACCCCTGCGGGCCGGTTACCGATGCCGTCCAGCCGTTTTCTTTTCTGGTGACACGGACGCGCGCGTATATACGGCGCGAGTCTTCGTTGACGATTTCCTGATCAATGGCGGCGTATATAACCGGCCTGGTGTGCCTGGCGATGCCGCGCATCTTAAGGATGGCTGGGCGGGCGAACTGCTCGAAGGTGATCATGGAACTGACCGGATTGCCCGGCAGTCCAAGATGGGGTACATTCCGGCCATTATCTGTTTGCAGTGTACCGAAAGCGATGGGTTTGCCCGGTTTCATGCGCACTGTCCAGAAGCTGACGTTTCCCATCTGAGCCAGCACGTCCTTGACCACATCGTAATCTCCTTTTGAGACTCCGCCGGAGGTTATCAGCATATCGGCGTTCAATCCATGTCTGATTTTTTCTTGAAGCGAGGCCAGGGTATCTCTGCCTATGCCGATTATCCTAGCGACGCCGCCGCATCTGGCGATATTGGCGGCGATAGTGTAGCTGTTGCTGTCATAGATCTGACCCGGCGCCAGCGTTTTGCCGCTGGGACGCAGCTCGTCTCCGGTGGAGAGCACCGATACTACGGGGCGGCGTATGACTGTCGCATTCTCCTTTCCCAGAGAGGCTAAAATGCCTATGCCGGCGGGGTGTAGAAGAGTGCCTTTTGTGAGGACAACCTGTCCGGCGCGAATATCTTCGCCCTTTGGCCGCACGTTGAGCCCGGGCTTAGCCGGCTCGAGTATGCCTATGGTGTCCAGCGGCTGTTTCTGTTTTTTACGCTCGGTCTCATCGGTATTCTCAAATTGAACAACCGCATCCGCTCCTGCGGGCAGCGGCGCGCCTGTCATGATGCGCACGGTCGTCCCGGAGATAATTTTTGTGGAAGTCGTATAGCCGGCGGCCACCTCTCCGATCACCTTGAGGTATATGGGGCTTTGAATGCCGGCGCCGTGTGTATCGGAGGCTCTAACTGCAAATCCATCCATGGCCGAGTTATCATGGGGCGGAATATCAAACCGCGCCACCACGTCTTCAGCCAGAACCTGATCAAGCGCAGAAAGGATGGGCCTGGTCTCAGGTTCCAATACATGCACGGTATTCAGAATTTTTTGCAGCGCATCTTCAACAGGGATCATGGGACGCAACGACCTCCGGAATGGAAGGTATTATGTTGGCAGTCAATTTAAATGTCAAATCGGTGGGACCGGGCTCAGGAAACCGTCCTGTGCATGCATACCCGCAACCATTTCAACACTCGCCTTGCCATACTTGTGTGATTAGAAGTGGATGGGATTCTGTGGCTGAAAGCATTTCCAGTATGGTTTGAGATTGTTCTTGACCTCCGCCTCGACCAACTTGGTCTGAGCGTACGCCGGGTCCTTGTAGAACTTCCTGGTGGCCGGCTCCGGCTCCTCAACATCGATATTCCAGTCGGCCAGCCCGGATATAAGCGCCATCCAGGAGTAAGGCAGCACGCGTTTATTGTAGCCGGACGCGATCAGGTCAAGCTCACGGCCCTGGCATAATTCGTCTGCCATGTACCTGACCTTCTCCCCGATCATTTGAAAACCGCGCACGGGAAGTCCAAGGTCGGTCAGGCCGTCATCGGGATGGGGATCGGATCCGCCGTTGCGAATGATGATCTGCGGCTTGAACTCGCGCGCCAGGGGCTCGACAATCTCGCCGAAAACGCGGTAATAGGAGTCATATCCTGCGTTGGGGGGCATGGGGATGTTCACAGTGAATCCCTTTCCTTTGCCGGTGCCGATGTCGCCGACAAAGCCGGTTCCGGGGTAAAGTGTGCGAGGATCCTGGTGCAGGTCGATAAAAAGCACCTTGGGATCATCGTAGAAATACTCGCAGGTCCCGTTGCCTGCATGAGCGTCGGTGTCCAGAACAAGCACCTTGTTTAATTTGTAATTGTTGATCAGATAGCGGGCGGAGAAGGCGACATCGTTATAGAGGCAAAAACCTTCTCCGCAGGAGGGCTTGGCGTGGTGCATCCCGCCGCCTATAGAAATGGCTTTTTTGTAGGCGCCTTTTTGAATGAGGTCGCAGCCCATCTTGGCCTGGCCGATGATAAGCCTGGCTGCCTCCTCCAGCTTGCCCGGTGTATCGAAGGGCATATTGTCCATGCTCTGGAAAAGGCCGAATTTGACATGATCCAACACGCCTTCGTGGGCAGCTTTGTAGTAATCATGCGTGAAATCTATGTAATCCCTGGTACAGATGAGCAGCAGGTCTTCCAATGCGGCCGGTGGCGCCTTAATGAAGACGTATTTATCACCTTCAGGCAACCTCTCGCGCAGGAAATTAGGAAAAATATCATATCGATCGCCGCGGAATGGATGTCCCGGGCCATAATCATATTCCCGCAATTCTTCGCTGTAGAGAATGGCTATAGTCAAAATGGCCTCTCCGCTAATTTATCACAGGGAAAAATGCTATAGCAATATTACTCCACTCGAAAAAGTTAAACAAGGTGTTGGGTAATGGCAGCTGTTTTACTCTGAATACTATTGGCGTTTTGTTGTACCTTTAATATAATATGTAAACATTTATGGGTGAGGAGGCCGGATATATGAAAAAAGTATTGGTAACAGGCGCCACAGGATTTATCGGCAGGCATGTTGTACGTGCCAATGTTGAGAAGGGCAACCAGGTACGCGCGCTGGTATTGCCGGGTGATGAGGGAGAGGCTGTCATCAGGAAATTGGGTGTGGAAACCGTGACCGGTGATATACGCGATTACGAGTCCGTCAGGCAGGCTGCAGCCGGCAGAGAGATCATATTCCACTGCGCGGCGGTTGTTACGGACTGGGCGCCGGCAAAACTATTTAAAGAAGTTACCGTGGGCGGAGCCGAGAACGTCTGCCGTGCCGCTGTCGAAGCGGGGATATCGCGTCTGGTGGACATCAGCACATGCGACGTCTTCGGTACCAGTGAATCCGTTGTGATGGACGAGACGCTTCCGCTTCAATATTGGGGCGAGCCGTACCCTGATGCCAAGATAGACGCGGAAAAAATCATGCGCAGGTATCATGAGGAGAAAGGGCTGCCGCTGGCCATGGTTTACCCTCTGTGGGTGTATGGAGAAGGAGACCAGACCTTCGTCCCCCTGCTGGCCGACGCCATCATCAAGAAGGAACTGATATTCTGGCGCAAGGGCGCCATAGTGTGGCCCACGTACATCGACAACCTGGTGGATCTACTGATGTTGATCTCGGAGGATAAAAGGGCTATCGGGAATGGCTACCTGGTGCACGATGGGGAGTCGACAACGCTGGAGGAGTTCTGCGCGGGCATAGCCGCTGCACTGGGAGTGCCGCCCATCAAGACCTATATACCTTACTGGGCGGCTATGAACGCGGCCAGGGTGATGGAGTTCAGCTGGAGGCTTTTCAAGATTAAAATGCGTCCGTTGCTTACTACTTACACTGTGACAAACCTGGGATCCAGATTCAGGTTCTCCATCGAGAAGGCTGAAAGAGAATTGGAATGGAAGCCGCGTATAAGTTATCATGACGGTTTCGAACGCACCATGCAATGGCTGAAAACCATGGACGTAGCGGCATTTAAACAGAAGTGAGGAGGCAGGACAATGAAGGATTTTAAAGGCAAACTGATTTACATAAGTGGTGGATCTTCAGGTATCGGCCTGGGGGTGGCAAAACTACTGGCGGGCAGAGGCGCCGATGTTGTTATTTTTGCACGCCGCCAGAAAACGCTGGATGATGCCCGTGATGAGATCAATGCATGCCGGATGATCGAGGGGCAGAAGATACATTGTCAATCGATGGACGTCTCAATGCGTGAACAGGTGGAGGAAGTGCTCAAGAAGGCCGTAGCCGAATACGGCGTTCCTGATGTCCTGATCAACTGCGCGGGACGTGCCCGGCCCGCTTATTTTGAGGAGATAAGCTATGAGCAGTTCGAGGAAACCATTAAAGTGGATCTGTACGGGGTGTGGAATACCGTCTCGGTCCTTCTTCCTTGTATGAAAGAGCGCGGCGGATACATTGTAAACGTATCTTCCATCGTGGGTTTCCTGGGCATCTTCGGCTATACAGACTATGCTGCCGCAAAATTTGGTGTCATAGGTTTATCGGAAGCTCTGCGCAGCGAGCTGAAGAGATACAACATCGCGGTCTCCGTACTCTGTCCGCCGGATACCGACACCCCCGGATTTGTGGAGGAGAATAAAACCAAGCCTGATGAAACCAAGGTTATCTCGGCTGGAGCAAAGCTTATGAAACCGGAGGCTGTAGCGGAAGCTTTGCTGAAGGGTATGGCCAAACAGGAATTCATCATCATCCCCAACGCAGATGGCCGCTTTACCTATATTATGAAACGGCTTTTCCCCTGGCTGGTGGAGATGGTGACCGATTCGCAGGTCAGGCAGGTGCAGAAGGCAAAATGAATGAGAAGTCAGTGAGAAGAGATGGTTAAAGACGACAAACGCAGATTGATCGCCTCCCTTGAGATAGTGACCGGCGTGGGGCTCATCTTATTCTGGCTCGCCTTTCTCACGGTGGGACTGGCGCCCGAGAAGGCGCCTCACTGCTATTTTGCCTATGTGCATTCATTCCCGCTACCGGACGGCGTTCTGGCCATAGTGCTGCTGATCGCCGGTATATTGCTGATGAGATCGAATCCTGCCGGGCGTATACTGACTTTAATTGGAGCAGGAGCACTGATCTTTCTGGGGCTGCTCGATTTCAGCTTTAACCTGCAGAACGGCATATATTCAACCTCGGTTGTAGACCTTGTGCTGAATATCCTCGTCAACCTGTGGTGCGTGGGTTTTGGTCTGGCAGCGGCCATAGTAGCAGGCCGTATGGAAAACTGACTGTCCGTCAGATAGCATTACCAGCGTTTTTGCAGATATAATGGTTGCATAAGGGTTGCATCAAATTTACTATTGGTACGGAAGCCACGGCCGAGGTCTCATTTTAAAAACACATCCTTTGTCATTGCATGGTCTTCATTGCTATTGAAAGTATGTTGTACAATTTCCCGGATAGAACCAGCAGGTGCTTTAGTTGCACGGTTGGGCGAAGTGTTAAAAAGGAGAGAGGTTATTATGAAGGCAGTGCAGTTCGATGTAAAGATTCCGCAATATCTGACGCTTAAGGTTATTGGTGCGCTGAGCGAGCGGGCTTATTACAGCGGCCCCCTGTCCACGGTAAAGATGGTCGATATTCCCGAGCCTTCTATACCGTTCCCGGACTGGGTAAAGATCAAAGTTGCCCGTTGTGGTAACTGTACCAGCGATATCTACGCTATTCTGTTGAAGGTTTCAGCGGCCTGGACACCCTATACGTCTTTTCCGGCCGTGCCCGGCCATGAGATCTGCGGCACTATTGATGAGGTGGGTGCGGAAGTGCAGGGGTTAAATAAGGGCGACCTGGTTGCCGTCTGCCCGGTACTCAACTGCGTAACGCGTGGAATTGAACCCGTGTGTGATGCATGCAGCCAAGGCCTTTCGAGTTGTGAGAACTTCGCCGAGGGAAAGCTTCCTCCGGGACAGGCGGTTGATCTCTGTATTGCGACGATGGGAGGCTACTGTGAATATATCATCGCCCATACAAGCCAAGTTTTCAAGATTCCAGCGGGGATGAGCGTACAGGAGGCGGCCCTGGTTGAGCCGTTTGCGATTGCGCTTGAAGCAGTCCTTACCAACATGCCCCAAAAAGGTGAGCATGTGCTGGTAATCGGCGGCGGAGTGATCGGCACCATGATCATGCATTCGATACGCGCGCTTGAAATCCCTTGTGAGATAACGGCTGCCGTCAGTTCAAAATTCACAGCCGATCTCGCCAGGAAGTCGGGCGCAGATCACACTATTACCGGTAAGACTGCCTTGCAGCAGGCATCGAAGATTACAGGAGGGCGGTGCTATAAACCCATGCTTGGTCCGGATGCCATGATGTGTGGATACAATAGAATATATGACTGTTTCTCTACTTCAAACAGCGTCAGCCTGGCCATGCGTATGGCAAAGACAGGCGGCGTGATCTCACTGGTGGGCAACTCCCGGCAGATTAAGTTGGATCCCACTCTTTTATTGATCAAGCTGATCTCGGTCAAAGGCTCGCTGTATTACGGCTTCCACGAGTGGAAAGGTAAACGCAGGCATGTGTTTGAAATCGCCATCGACCTTATGTCGGATGGTAAGGCGAAGCTCGCTGATATGGTAACCCATACCTTCAAGCTTGATGAATATAAAAAGATGATGAAGGTTAATACAAACAAAGGTCGTTACAGGGCTATCAAGACACAGTTTGTTTATGACTGATCATCACTGTAATTTGCTGTTTGAATAATATATACTCATTATTAACAGAGGAATAGCCTAATGGCACCAAAGGGTGAAAAGCTGTCAGGTCGGCCTGTAAAGAAAGCAGCGGAAAGGCGGCGTGTGGCGCTTGACTTCTCAGCCCTGGGTAGGGATCTGGCGGATGCTATCCAAACGGGAGTATATATTGTACAGGACAGGAAATTTGCCTATGTCAATCCCTACTTTGAAAAGCTCACGGGTTATTCAAATGCGGATCTGATCGGTAAAAAGGCGACTAGCTTTATCAACAAGTTAGACCGTGCATCAGTCAGGAAGAAGGCGGTTGGGAGCCTGAAAGGCCGACGTGGCAGCAGGCCGTATGAGTACAGGTTCATCAGAAAAGACGGCAGATTGATGTGGGTGCTGGAGAGGGTTTTCTCCATCGATTATATGGGGCGGAAGGCTTCGCTGGGGAGCTTTGTTGATATCGATGACCGTAAGCAGTTGGAGGAGGATCTTTCCCGCTCGGAGGAGCGCTACAGAAACATCCTTGAGCAGATGTACGACTCATATTACGAGGTGGACATTACCGGGAAATTCACCTTCGTCAACAATTCGGTCTGCATCAACCTCGGTTACACCAGTGATGAAATGGTGGGCAGGGACTACAGTCAGTTCGTCCCAGAAGAGGATATTAGTAAGCTATTCGTCACATTCAACCGTTGTTTTACCAGTGGCATTCCCAACCGGGGCTTAGTGCATGGTATCTATCGCAAGAACGGCAGCATGATGGTAGTTGAATCATCGGTCGATCTGCGTAGAAACGAGCGGGGAGAGCCAATAGGTTTCAGGTCGATCGTCCGCGATGTCACGGAACGAACTAAACTTGAAGAGGAATTGCAGAAGCTGGCAGCAGTAGTCTGGCATTCCAATGAATTGATCAATATGGCGACCATGGATGGCAAGATGAGCTACCTGAATAATGTCGGTTCCCGTATACTGGGAATCGATCCCGAAGAAGTTGAGAAATTCAATATTCAGCAGGTAATCCCGGAGCACTTCAAACATATAGTTAACGCTGAATTATTGCCGGCACTGATAAAAGGAGGTGCGTGGGAAGGGGAGCTACAGTATATTAACTTAAAGACCGGCCAGATTACTGATGTATACGCCAACGCCTTCACCGTTGAAGACCCCAGGACAGGCGGACCGCTGTTCATGGCCAATGTTTCCCGGGATATCACGCTTCGCAAAAAAGCCGAGGCCGCCCTCAAAGAAAGCGAGGAACGCTACCGGGCATTGTTCGACCGTTCAATGGACCTGGTGTACATACGGAACATGAAGGGGGATTTTCTCGATGCCAATCCCGCAGGCTTAAGATTACTCGGTTATACTGAGGATGACGTACCCTCGCTAAATATAGCCTCAGTGCTCAGCCCTGACCAGTTCCCGCAGACCATGGAAACGCTCAAGGAGTTGAGAGAGACCGGAACGCAGCTAAGTCCAACCGAGTATAAAGTTAAGTGTAAAGATGGGCGCCTTAAATATGTTGAAACCAAGGAGTCGGTGATCTATCGGGATGGAAAACCCTACGCCGTCCAGGGCATCAGGCGCGATATTACCGAGCGCAAGCTTGCCGAGAAGATGTCCATCATCCGTCGCGACCTGGCCATCTCTTTGAACACACTGATGACGCTCAAGCAGGCACTGACACTTTGCCTGGATGCCGCCATCCATATATCGAGCATGGAGAGCGGAGTAATTTACATGGTGGATGAAAAAACCGGCGGCCTGAGATTGTTTGAGCGCCAGGGCTTCACTGCTGAAATGGAGAAAAAATACTCAATGTTTGGCCCGGATACCCCTAATACCCGCCTTATCCTCAAGGGGAAGCCATTATATTTGAAATACAGTGAATTAACACCGCCCTTTGACCAGCAGTTCAGTCTGCAGGACTTGAATGTGATGGCGGTGGTTCCCATCAAGCATGAGGGGAAAGTGGTGGCCTGCCTGATCTTAGCCTCGAGCAGCCTTGATTGTATACCCGAGGTAGCCCGCAACTCGCTTGAGATGATAGCTGCCGAGATAGGCAGCGCCATCACCCGTATCAAATACAGGGAGCAGCTGCAAAATAGCGAGCAGCGCTACCGCTTCATCGCCGATAATACCAGCGATGTCATCTGGGCTATGGACCGCAAGCTGCGCTATACATTCATCAGTCCGTCTGTGATACGTCAGCGTGGCTATACGCCTGACGAAGCCATGTCCTTAAACATCACCCGGGTGATAACCCCTGACTTTATTGACGCCCTGGCAGAAAAACTTGAGGCAGAATCATCAGCAGAGTCTTCGGAGCAAGCTGCGGCTCTAAGTTCCTTTACACAGGAAATGGAGATGTACCGTAAGGATGGGAGCACCTTCTGGACCGAATCATCAATTACAATTTTAAGGGATAAAGACGGCCGGTTCGATGGCCTGCTGGGCGTTACGCGTGATGTTTCAGAGCGCAGGCGACTCGAACAGACGCTGGAGAAAATGGCCACTCACGATTTCCTGACCGGGCTTCCCAACAGGGTGCTACTGATCGACCGTTTTTCCCAGGCCGTAGCGCTGGCGCAGCGCAATAAACACCGGCTGGCAATAATGTCTCTGGATATTGATAATTTTAAACCAATTAACGACGGATATGGACACTCAGTCGGCGACCACGTATTGATAGCTGTGGGGAAGCGTTTAGCAGCGATTTTACGGTCCAGCGATACCGTTGCGCGCATAGGTGGGGATGAATTCATCCTGATGACGCTGGAAACCAACCACGACCATGATACGTCCGCCATCGCAGATAAGATACTGGATGCCTTCAAGGAGTCATTTACAGATGACGGGCACCAGTTCCAGCTATCACCCAGTATGGGCATCGCTATTTATCCTGAAGACGGGCAGGATCTGGATATCCTGATGAAAAAAGCAGATGAAACCATGTACCGGGCCAAGAAATCCGGCGGCAACCGCTTTGTCTTTTGCAAAGATGTCAACGCTGCATAATCACTGTTGCCATTTTCAGAATAATCCTGTTCTCAGGATTACCGGTCCTGGAAATTCGATTACACCGTTAAAAAGGCCACACGGAATTTAGTTGACTGGTGGTCAGTAGTTACATACACAGGGATGAATGGTATGAGAGCGATACAATTGAATGCTGCCAGCCTACTGTTTACAGCTATGAATACGGCGCGCTCACCTGGCAAATACGCTTTTGATTATGGCCGGTGATCCACAGTGCGCATGGTTGGCCTGCCCGAGCTTTAGATAGTATTCGCAGACTGAGTAGAGTTTTGGGTATACTGTTGTGGTATATGCACTATCGGTTTCAGTTGAGGGATTGAATATATCAGGATATACTATTTTGGGTTTATAAATGTACGTGGCGGCTGATGGTTGATCAAATCAAATTTTGAGGTAAGTAGATGGGTAATGTCAATCTGATTATCGACGAGAAAAAGGTCAGGGTACGCGAGGGTTCCACTATACTTGAGGCGGCTGAGGCGTGCGGTATCACCATACCAACATTCTGTCATATCAAGGGTGTGCTTCCCACGGGTGTTTGCCGCGTGTGCGTGGTTGAGGTGAAGGGCTCCAAAACTCTGATGGGGGCCTGCCACACACCTGTGGCTGAGGGGATGGTAGTGTCCACGCATACACCGAGGGTGGTGGCCGCGCGCAAGGTCATCGTGGAGCTGATGCTGACGGGGCATACGGGGGACTGCGTGAACGATACCAACGCGGAGAACTGCAAGTTGCATAACCTGGCCTCGGACTACGAGGTGGGCGCCCCGCGTTTCAACGTTAAGGCGCCTCGATTCTATCCTATCGAGGAGTCCAACCCCTATGTGATAAGGGATTTATCCAAGTGCGTGCTCTGCCGCAAGTGCGTCACAGCCTGCCGTGAGATCGCCCATAAAAATGTGCTGAGCATAGGATACCGCGGCTTCAGGTCGAAGGTGGTCAGCGGATACGACGAGGCACTCACGGCCGAGGTCTGCCGTGACTGCCTGATCTGCATTGAGCACTGCCCCACCGGGGCGCTGAGCAGGCCGGTCAAAGTCTGATTGTAAGGGGGCATGTTGAAGATGAGCGAAAAGAAAGATACAACTGCGGGCGGCCAATCCGGCGCCGGGCTGCTGCCCAGGCTGAAGGCGGAGGTGGAGAAAAATGATTACCTCTCCAGGGAAACACTTGAGGAGATCGAGGGCCAGACAGGCCTTCCGCTTAACTCTGTTTACGGGGTGGCCTCGTTTTACGCATATCTGCCCGTGACTAAGGTGGGCAGGAATGTGATCAAGGTTTGCAACTGCCTGCCGTGCGAGATGAAGCAGGCCTCAGAAGTGGTGGAGGTCATCAGGCGGGAGATCGGGATAGGTCCGGGCCAGACCACGCCCGACGGGAAGTTCACGCTGGAAATAGCGGGCTGCATCGGCGCCTGCGACCAGGCGCCTGCCATGCTGATCAACGATAAATTGTACG
>JAFGHL010000038.1 GCA_016930155.1 Dehalococcoidia bacterium
CGTACAATTTATCGTTGATCAGCATGGCAGGCGCCTGGTCGCAGGCGCCGATGCAGCCCGCTATTTCCAGCGTGAACTTCCCGTCGGACGTGGTCTCTCCAGGTCCGATACCCAGTTCTTTTTTAATGCTGCCGATTACACCCTGCGCATCCTTAAGATCGCAGGGGAGGCAGCCGCAAACGCGGATGATGTTTTTACCTACTGCGGCGACTGGCAGATATGAGTAGAAGGTGGATACGCCGTAGATCTCATTGAGGGGGATCCCTGTCTTATCGGCCAAAGAGGCCAGCACCGTTTTGGAGAGGCTGCCGTTTTTGCCCATTTCCTGTTTCAGAACTGGCAGCAGCTCCGCACGGTTGGCGATAGAGGATGATGACTCTTTTGAGGCAGCGCTCATCTTACTGCACCTCCCTTCAAGGCTTTGAATCCGGGCGCGGCGCTCAGCGCTCCGGTGGGGCAATGCTCGATGCATATGCCGCAGTCCCGGCAGGCTTCAGAGGTCAGGGGCTCATCGAACCCGCTGACCACCTTGGACCTGAAGCCGCGGTATCCGATACTGAGGATATTTTTGTGGGCGATGTCGGCGCAGGCCCGTACGCACTTGCGGCATAGCACGCACTTGGATAAATCTCTTCTCACATAAGGGTTGGATTCCTCGATAGGATGGAATCGAGGCGCCTTAACGTTGAAACGCGGGGCGCCCACCTGGTAGTCCGAGGCCAAATTATGCAGCTTGCAGTTCTCCGCATTGGTATCGTTCACGCAGTCGCCGGTATGGGCGGTGAGCAGCAGCTCCACTATAACCCTGCGGGCTGCTACAACCCTGGGCGAGCCGGTGTGAACCACCATGCCGTTGGATACGGGAGTGTGGCAGGCGCCCATCAGCGTCTTCGACCCCTCCACCTCCACCACGCAGACGCGGCACACGCCGGTGGGGATCAGCCCTTTGATATGGCAGAGAGTGGGTATCGTTATACCGAGTGATGTTGCTGCCTCAAGTATGGTAGTGCCATCGCGAACTTTCAGACTCTTCCCATCAATGCTGATATTAACATTACTCATCTGCAACCCCCAATTGATCATGAAAAGAAATAATTAACAGCCCGGGATATTTCTATGTTTACAAAGTAAAAGTCAATTTACTGAATAAACGATCAAGGCATGTGTGTAAGAAAATGTGGGAATCTGCGCAGACTATGAAATTTCACAACTACTACCCCCTGTTATATAAAATGAAACTCATTCATTATAGTATTTTTATCAGCTTTGTCAATAGGTTGTAATACTTCATTAGATATCGCAGTCAGATAATTCGTGTAGATTTCTAAAATAGTCTGTTTCCGGCCTTTTAAATAAATGAGGCGACTCATGGGGGAATCCTGTAGCTCAGGTCTCTTTGTAGTCTGTAAGCAGGGCGTTCTGGAGCAGTTTAACCAGTGTATCCTCGTAACGCGTTGGGTCCATATCCGACCAGGTAAAGCATATTTTAGAGATCCACTCCACCAGACCGCTGATCAGTTCAGCCAGCACAACCGTGTTATAAGGGATCATCGAACCTTCTTCCATGCATTTATTAAACCAGGTTCTGAGTACATTCAGCAGGACTCTATCAGCCTCGAGCCAGGATGTTTTACCATCTTCACTACGGCGCTGATCGATGAGACGGACCAGGTCTGCATTCTCTGAAGCGTGCACAAATGCGGCATGTACGATATCTTTCAAAGCTTTGTTGGTCGGGCTGTCCAGTTCAGCATTGATTGCCTGTATATGACCGCGTAAATAATATTCACACAGTGCGTTGACAATCTCCATTTTGGACTTGAAATAAAGGTAAACCGTACCGGTGGCTATGCCTGCTGCGCTGGCTATTTCGGGTATGGTCGTACCTTCGACACCTTTTTCCTTGAAAAGCTTGCGGGCATGAGTAATTATGGCTTCGCGCTTGGCTGGATCTATTTTACGGACCATCTATATGCTGACCACCTCCATAGCAGAGTCCATAATAGTTTATCATGATTGTGTCTTTGGAATAGTTTTGAACCGCGCAACATAATTAAACTATAATTGCCCTGAGACAAACTGCAGGAGGTTGGGCAATGGCAAAATTGACCGACGATATGAAGGCACTGCTGGCGGGTAGACAGGTTTATGTAGGAACGGCCGGCGCCGACGGACGGCCGAGCATTGCGATGAAGGGCAGCAGCCAGCTGATGGACGACGAGCACATCACCTTTTTCGAGCTTATTGGCGGAAGAACCTGGAGCAACATACAGAAGAATCCGCGTGTGGCGATAGTGGTGGCGGACTGGAGCAAAATGAAGGGCTACAGGTTCGAGGGCAGGGTGGAGGAGAATATCACTTCCGGGCCGCTCTACGACGAGGCCCAAAAGCTGGCGGAGTTGATGAAGATCCCTTTCCCTCCCAAGGCCGCCGTCAAGGTCAAGATAGAAGAAATATATAACCTGGGAAAGGGCGGCATGAAAGTATCCTGACCCGCAAACAAAATAAGGGAAGGAGGCATTTAAATGTCAGTTGATTACCCGGTAAGCCTGAAAATCGATTACCCGGATCGCAAGTTGAACCGCCTCACAAGTTTCTTCCGTATATTCACGATAATTCCCATTTTAATCGTACTTATGCTGTTGATGGGTGGCAGCTTCCAGATGGGGGCCAAGGAAGCCGGAACGGTCGTATCCGGCGTCGGTCTGATCATGCTTCCGCTGGTGCTGATGCTGCTGTTCCGTCAAAAGTATCCCAAATGGTGGTATGACTGGAACCTCAATCTCTCCAAGTTCAGCTACAGGGTGGCATCCTATTTCTACCTGATGACCGACGTTTACCCCTCCACCGACGAGGAGCAGAACGTTCAACTGGATATGCCGTACCCGGACGCCGCGGGCCTTAACCGCTGGCTGCCGCTGGTCAAGTGGTTCCTGGCCATACCTCACATTATCGTGCTGTGTTTTTTGTGGGTCGCCGCCCTGGTGGTGATCATTATCGTCTGGTTTGCCATCCTCTTTACCGGCAGATATCCCAGAGGCCTGTTCGATTTCGCGCTGGGTGTGATGAGATGGGGCTTCAGGGTCATGTGCTATGCCATGATCATGATCACTGATAAGTACCCGCCGTTCGCACTGGACACATAGAAATATGGCAGTCGAGACAGCCGCGCGCACGGAGCGCTTCCAGCGCATTAAAAAGGAGCTGTTGGGCAGCAGGGTGCACCTTTGCCCCGAGCGGGCCTACCTGGTGACTGACTTCTACAGGCATCATGATGATCCGTCGCAGCCCATTATAGTCCGTCGCGCCATGGCTACCCGTTACATCCTCCAGAATAAATCGGTGCGCATCTATCCCGATGAGCTGATCGTGGGCAACATGGGCAGCCACCGCATCTCGGCCCTGATGCAGCCCGAGCTCAGCGGCGTTTTCATGGGAACCGATATCCCGCGCATCGATAAACGCAAGACTACGCCCCTGCTGATGCCCTGGAAGGACCGGCTGAGGATCTTGTTCGACGTCATTCCCTACTGGCTTTTCCGCAACATGCCCTTCAGGGCCTTCTTTCCGCATATGGGCAGGTTCTTTCAGTACGCTTCTGAACAGCTCAAAGCCACTTTTTACCTGATAAACGAGGCCGGCGGCATCGGGCATTTCCTGCCCAATTATGAGAAGATGCTGAAGTTGGGTGTGAGGGGATACCTTGAATCAATGAAGGATAAGAAAGGCGATTTGCCCGGGGCTGCCGCCATAGTCTGTGAAGGCCTGCTGAGCTACGCCGGGCGCCTTGCAGGCGAGACTGCGCGTATGGCTGCCGTCGAACAGGACCCTGTCAGACGCGCCGAGCTGGAGGAAATAGCAGCCATCTGCCGCAGGGTGCCGAATAATCCGGCGGAGACATTCCGGGAAGCTTTGCAATCCCTGTGGCTTACACATATGGCCGTTTGCCTGGAAAGCATCAACTCGGCGGTCTCATTCGGCCGCATGGACCAGTTCCTGTACCCGTATTACAGGCGCGATTTGGTTGCCGGAAGGATAACCCAGGAGAAGGCCAGAGAGCTGCTGCTGTTGTTCTCGGCCAAGGCCGCCGAGCATGTTTTCCTGCTGTCCGAGAGCGTAAGCCAGTATCATGGCGGCTACCTGGTAGTGCAGGCAGCCATCGTCGGCGGTATGGACCGCGACGGCGCGGATTCCACCAACGAGTTGACCTATGTAATGCTGGATATGATGGAGAAGTCGGGCCTGCACGATCCCAACTACCAGGCGCGAGTGCACGCCGGCTCCCCCGAAGAATATCTGAAGAGGGTGATAGAGGTGGCCAAGGCCGGCAACGGCGTTCCTGCCGTATTCAGCGATGAGGCGGCCGTCAGGTCGCTGGCTGCCAACGGCATCCCTTTTGAGGAGGCCAGGAACTATGCCGTGGTGGGCTGCGTGGAACTGGCGCTGCCCGGCAGGAGCTTCTTCTCTACCGACGCCGCGCTGATGAACATGCCTATCTGCCTCGAGATGGCGCTTAATCGAGGTCGCCAATTCGGAAGCCGAAGGCGAAACGGCGTGCCCACACCGGATCCCGCCGGGTTCGCATCGATCAGGGATGTTGTGGAAGCCTATACCATACAGGTGAATCACATGGTTGGCAGGCTGGTGGATGACATACAGATGATGGAGCTTGGCAACCGCAACTACCATCCCACGCCCTTTTCCAGCATGCTGGTGGATGGCTGTCTGGAATCGGGAAAGGATATCAGTGCGGGAGGCGCGCTCTTCAATTCCAGCGGCATCCAGGGAGTCGGGCTGGCCGATGTGGCCGATTCGCTGGCGGCGCTGGACGAGCTGGTCTTCCGCAGAAAAAAGTATACTATGGCCGAGGTCTGCCGGGCGCTCAGGCATGATTTCCGCTCAAGCCCGGCTATGCAGGCGGAGCTGTCCGCCGCGCCCAAGTACGGCAACGATGACGATCTGCCCGACGGATATGCCGCTGAAGCTGCCTCTATCTTCTACCGGGCGCTGACCGCGCACACCAATACGCGGGGAGGCAGGTACGTTTCCGGGTTCTACTCGGTGACCTGTCACGTGGCTTTCGGGGCCCTGGTGGGCGCATTGCCCAGTGGGCGCAACGCCAGGCAGCCTTTCGCTGCCAGCATGGGCGCATCGAACGGCAAAGACAGGCTGGGCCTCACAGCCCTGCTCAACTCCGCGGCCTGCATCGATCCCTGTCATTCCCCCAACGGCTATGCTCTCAACCTCCGCTTCGACCCGGCCGTTATCAGAGGCAAGAGGGGGACGGATACGGTGGCGGCCCTGCTCAGGGGATTTTTTGAGAAAGGCGGCATGGAGGTGCAGTTCAACGTGCTGGACCCCGATATGCTGGACGATGCCTACAGGCATCCCGGCAAATATCCCGGCCTGGTCGTGAGAGTGGCGGGATATTGCGCCTATTTCGACGACTTGCCCGCGCCGTCCAAGCTGGAGTTCATACAGCGTACGCGCCTGAAACTGTAACCCTTGCCCATATTACATAATTCAGGAGGCGGTTTCTGTAGCGGAAGATATCAGTGTGGGTGGCTCCATGGCGATGCCGGAAGAATAGCTGCTCTCAGCAGACCGCGTTCTCTATAATCTCGACACGATTCGGCTTGCCGTTTGCGGGATCGATCTCAACGGCAACGAAATCGATGCGCCAGTTTTCGGGCAGGTTCTCGTGCCTGCTTAGATAATCCAGAGCCGTGATGAGCAGCTTCTGTTTTTTGGCTGCTGTAACCGATTCTTCGGGAGTCCCGAAGGAGTCCCCTGTCTTGCTGCGCACCTCGATAAAAACGATGCAGTGTCGGTGGCGTGCGACCAGATCGATCTCGCCGTGTCGGCAGCGGTAGTTCTTCTCAAGGATGCGGTATCCCTTCTTCTCCAGCGCCCTGCAGGCGAGCTGCTCGCCGCGTTTTCCCGTCTCCTGTTTCTTCATATCAGCCTGTTCAGGTCGCGCAGCGGAGAATAGGTCATCCTGTGAATGCGGCATGCCCCGTTCCGGCGCAGGCATGCCAGGTGCTCGCGCGTGCCGTAGCCCTTATGACGGCCGAATTCATAGCCGGGATAAAGCCCATCCAGCTCCAGCATGATTCGGTCGCGCGTGACCTTGGCCGCCACGGATGCGCAGGCGATGCTCAATACGGTGCGATCGCCCCGTATGATGGCCTTCTGAGGCAAGGCCATGTACCTTAGCCTGACGGCGTCGATCAGCAGGAATTCCGGGGGTTCGGCCAGTGCCGCCAGCGCCAGCTTCATGGCCTTCCTGGTAGCGTTGAGTATGTTCACCGTGTCGATGATATCAGGCTCGACCACGCCGACGCCCATCTCGATTCCGCTCTCAGTCATGCAATCGAAGATGTGCTGACGCTCCTTTTCCTGCAGAAGTTTGCTGTCTTTGACCAGGGGCATCCAGTGGAAATCGGGCTCCGGGGGCAATACGACGGCGGCAGCCACTACCGGCCCCGCCAGCGCTCCGCGGCCGGCCTCGTCAAGGCCGGCGATACGGCGGTAACCCGATAAAAGCAGTTCCCGCTCCTCCCTCAGGTGAGGAACGTCGCAGTCCGCCCTGTTGCGGCCGCTCACAGCGTACCTCCGGATATTTTATTCATACGGCTGTATGTTGCCCCGCGCCAATTATGGCTGCTCAGGAGATGATACTGTTCAGAAACGGCAGGACGCGGTTAAATATAGCTTTCCCCAGTTCTGCAGAGGGCTGCTGCGCCTCCAGGATGATCCAGCGGGAAGGGTCGTGCGCGGCGAGATCGAGATAGCCATCCCTTACCCTGTGGTGGAAAGCAATGTCCTCCGCTTCGAAACGGTCGTCGCCTGGATTATGCTTGCGTTTCAATCCTGCATGCGGCTGCAAATCCAGTAAGAAAATGAGGTCCGGCTGCAGTCCGCCCGTGGCAGCGTTGTTGATCGAGGCGACGGCTTCCACCCCCAGCCCGCGTCCGTATCCCTGGTAGGCCAGTGTAGAGCCGGTGAAGCGGTCGCAGATAACACAGATGTTCTTAACAAGCGCAGGAAGGATGACATCCCTGACGAGCTGCGCGCGGCAGGCGTTGAAAAGCAGAAGCTCGGCCTGAGGGCTGATGTCATAATTGCGTTTTACCTTAAGGATTTGCCTGACACTGTCGCCCAGAGGTGTCCCGCCCGGCTCATGCGTCAGCACCGCGGGTATGTTGCGTCGCAGCAACTCATCATAAAGAAGCCTTGCCTGGGTGCTTTTGCCGCAGCCTTCGCATCCTTCCAAGACGATGAACAATCCTTTACGCTCGGGCATAACGCAATCCGGAATAACAGGCTTCTCAGTTATTTACTATCTTAACCCGCCGCCCGGGTTCGCGTCCCGAGCTGCTGGATGTAACATCGTGCTTCTCGGCCAGCATATGTTGGAGGCGCCGGATGAAGGAGTTCTGCGGGCTGAGGGTGACCTCTTTTTTCCCGTTCTTGACCTCGTCTATAGCCTGCAAAGCCTCGTCGAGCGCCGAGTCTACAACCTCATCGCGCGGTCCCGAATAGATGCTGTCCAGGCAATGGCGCAACTGCTGAAGGCTGTTGCCCCGTATGGCATAGATGGGTATGCCCAGCGCCTCCGCGTCCCTCAGCTTCTGCGGCTTGCGCCTGAAATAGTTCTTGGTCGTGATCAAAATATTAGATAGTCGCAGATCGTCCGTGATATCGATGGACAGGCCCTTTTCGTGCGCCGCCTGCTCGAGAATGGGCCGGTTTATGCCGAACAGGTAAACGCGCACCACCTGTTTTTTTTCATCCGACTTTCGATATGTTTCCTGTATGCTTGCAGACTGCTCTTTGACGACGTTGCCGTCCGGATCCAGCCACCTTACCTCAGAGTGGCTTTGCTTGCCGTGCAGGACGGAGTCGACGGCGCGTGCCACATCCGGATGCACCAGCACCTTGTATCTTTCCTGTATCTCGACCACGATATCAAAGGTGGGTGGGGCTTTGCGCTCCAGCACCGACTTTTGAGTGTGACGCCGGCGCGCCTCCTCGTCTCCCAGCGTTACCGTCTGGACGCCGCCGATCAGATCGGACAGAGTGGGATTCATCATTAGGTTCTCCAGGCTGTTACCGTGGGCGGTGCCCACCAGCTGGACGCCGCGCTCGGCGATGGTGCGGGCGGCCTCCGCTTCCAGGCTGGTGCCTATCTCATCGATAATGATGACCTCGGGCATATGGTTCTCCACAGCCTCAATCATCACGGCATGCTGGAGCGTGGGCGTCGGTACCTGCATGCGCCTGGCGTGACCGATGGCGGGATGCGGTATATCGCCGTCTCCTGCGATCTCGTTGGAGGTGTCCACCACGATGACTCGTTTCTTGAGGTCATCGGCCAGTACGCGGGCCGTCTCGCGCAGTATGGTGGTCTTGCCGATGCCCGGCGGGCCCATCAGAAGGACGTTGTTGCCGGTCTCGACCAGGTCCTGGATTATTTTAGCCGTGCCCATCACGGCGCGGCCTACGCGGCAGGTCAGACCGACGATCTTTCCCTCGCGGTTCCTGATAGCGGAGATGCGGTGGAGCGTGCGCGTCAGGCCTGCCCTGTTGTCGCCGCTGAATGAGCCGATCAGACTGGTGACATGCTGTATATCTGCTTCTGTGACTTCATGATCGCCTAATAATATCTCGCGGTTGGGGAAACGTGCTTCAGGCAGCCGGCCCAGGTCCATGACGATCTCCAGCAGGTCACCGTTTCCGATCTCTTGCTTAAGATCCGAGGCGATATGGGGCGGCATGACGGCCAGCAGTGACCGGATGTCATCGATATCTACCGTCTGCAATATATCCCCTCTGTGGTGGCGGAAATGACATCGGCAGACGCATATTGTGCGGGCAAGCTACCAACCTCTGGTGGCCAGTAAATTATCTTCAGGAATGCTTTTAATGTCGAGGCCGGGCATGGCGGAGCCGAGCCCTCTCGACACCTCGGCGATGATGGCCGGGTCCTTATAATGAGTTACCGCCTTTACTACGGCGGCGGCGCGCGCTTCAGGGTCGCTGGATTTGAAGATGCCCGAACCCACGAAGACGCCCTCAGAGCCGAGCTGCATCATGAGTGCGGCATCCGCCGGCGTGGCCACTCCGCCCGCGGCGAAATTGACTACCGGCAGTTTACCGCTCCTGTGCACCTCGATCACCAGCTCAAGCGGGGCGCCCATGTTCTTGGCCTCGGCCGGCAGCTCGTCGGCGCTCATCGATTGCAGCTTGCGCATGGCTGATTGGACCGAGCGCATATGACACACGGCCTCAACGATGTTGCCGGTGCCTGCTTCGCCCTTGGTGCGTATCATGGCAGCGCCCTCTGCGATCCTGCGCAGGGCTTCGCCCAGGTCGCGGCAGCCGCAGACGAAAGGCACCTTAAAATCATGCTTCCACACGTGGTGGCTCTCGTCCGCGGGAGTCAGCACCTCCGACTCGTCTATGAAATCAACACCCAGCGCCTGAAGCACCTGGGCCTCCACGAAGTGGCCGATGCGGCATTTCGCCATCACTGGTATGGTCACAGCCTTCATGATGGCGGTTATCACTGTGGGATCGGACATCCTGGCCACACCGCCATCCTTGCGGATATCGGCCGGCACGCGCTCAAGCGCCATCACCGCGCAGGCGCCGGCGTTCTCGGCTATCCTGGCGTGCTCAGGCGTCACGACATCCATAATGACCCCGCCCTTGAGCATCTGGGCGAGGCCGGTTTTTACTTTCCAGGTTCCAGTATCCATTTTTTCAAGTCCCGTCTTTATTTCGTATCTCAGCTACGATTGAAGTGCTCTTGCAAATAGATTATATCACGGAAATCGGCCGATTTGAATTTGTTATAATGTGTGGTCTGGTGTTTGCGGCATTCTGCGGCCGGAGCCGGGCAGTGAATCCTATGGAATATGAGAAAACCACCCTCGAGAGCGGCCTGAGGGTAATAACCTGCAGTATGCCGCATACCAGGTCGGTATCCCTGCTGTTCTTCGTCATGACGGGCAGTTGCTATGAAAGCGATAGTGAAGCCGGGATATCGCACTTCATCGAGCATATGTGCTTCAAGGGTACCCGGAAGCGCGGCAGTTCGCGCGAGATCAGCGAGGCAATAGAGGGCGTGGGTGGCATTTTGAACGGCGGCACCGACCGCGAGCTTACCTCATACTGGTGCAAGCTGGCCAGCCGGCACCTGGAGACAGCCGTTGATGTTATTACAGACCTGATACGGCGCCCGCTTTTCCGCGGGGAAGACATTGAGAAAGAGCGGCAGGTCATCATCGAAGAGATCAATATGAGCCTGGATTCTCCCCAGCAGCGTGTGGGCATGATACTGGACGATATGATGTGGCCCGGCAAACCGCTGGGGAGAGATGTTGCGGGCACGAGGGAGACGGTCACAGCCATAACGCGGGATCAAATACTCAAGCGTGTCGAAAGGTACTACATGCCGTCCAATATGCTGGCCAGTGTAGCAGGCGATTTTGATCGCGACAGCCTGCTGGAAATGCTCAGCCGGGCCGGGGAAGGATGGCAGGCCGGCGCGCAGCCGGAGTACATCGACAGCAGGGCCGCTCAGACCTCGCCCCGGACAAAGATAGAGTATCGTGAGACCGAGCAGGTCAACCTGACGCTGGGACTGGAGGGCTTATCCATTTTCGATCCCGACAGGTTTTCGCTGGACCTGTTCAGCATGGCCTTGGGCGAAGGCATGAGCTGCCGCCTCTTCACCGAGATAAGGGAGAAGCTGGGGTTGGCCTATGATATCCACAGTTATGTCGAGCATTTCCGCGAGACCGGCTCTTTTGTTATCCAGGCAGGCATAGATACCGCGCAGACCGAGAATGCGATAAGGGCGATCCTTGAGCAGATATCATCGGCCAGGGACGGTATATCAGCGGCCGAGCTGGACAAGGCCAGGGAGATGGCCAAAGGACGCATGCTGTTGAGCATGGAAAACAGCCGGACCGTGGCGGGGTGGTACGGCGCGCAGGAGATGTTGACCGACAGGATAATGACCATAGACGATGTGACCAGGGTTATAGATGAGATAACGCTCGAAGATATCAGACGCGTGGCAGGCAAGCTCTTTACAACGGAGAAGTTGAACCTGGCGATCGTGGGTCCGGTCAAAGACGATGGATCTATAGCTAACCTGATGACGTTATAAAACGGCTGTTTTACTGCTTATTTTCAGCCTTTTTATTCTACTTAAGTGCTTTATGCTTAATCTCCGGAAGCTCCTTGTAATTCTCATTTGTGGAAACCCTTGTGCCGCTTTTCTCTTCCAATTCACGTCGTGCATTGCCTGCAACGGTTCCGCCTTCAAAGGCAGCCTTCTTATTGGCTGGGAAGCCCTGTGCGTCCTTTTTCCTGGCTATCTCGGTGGTGGATGCTTCTCCCAGCATGGAAAATATCAATTCCAGGTCGGTCATATGGTCGCGCAGGTTATCGTTTGGGTTTTCCAGGTCTTTGAAAATTTTATACTCTGCCGGAGTCATGCCGAAAGTTGCTTTGCTGATTTCGGCGGTCAGGATGGCGTATTCTATCTGCTCTTTCACCCCGCGTTTTTTCCACTCTCCTGTCAATTCGTCCCGGATGGCTATGCCGCGCATACGTTTTTCTATCCAATCCGCGGAATAGCCTTTTTGCTGGTAAATCTCCCGCATCCGTTTAGCAGCCAGTTCCGGGTTCTCAATCTCCTCCAGTCTTTCATACCCCACTTTTGCCAGCCAGCGTTTGAAAGGTTCGGCTTTGGGTGAGGGGATGGATTGAATGATGCGGAGAAGCCCCTGCGCATCAGCGCAGTCGGTTAAGCGTATTTTCCCGTCTTCCGCCTCCAGTTTCAACTGTACGATAATTTCGTACAGTTCATTTAACCCCTCGCTTTTCAGTTTTCGTTTTAGATCGCTCCAGTAGCGTCGCGGGTTATCGGTTTCACTCAATATTTCGCAGACATCTATAATAGAAAAAAACCACCGTTGCTTTTCCTCACTCCACAGCCTGCGAACTTGCTTATTCTCGAATAGAATTAAATTGCTCATTTTTAAAAGTCCTTATTTAAAATGCGTAACTCAACCATTGGACAAATTGTCCCCCGCTTACATGGATTAACCGCTTCCATTTTCAAACCGTGACAATTTGTAACGGTTTCATTCTCCAGATAATTCTCCACAAAAAGCCTTTTGCAAAATTGATTTTGTCAATTCTTCCAGGTGAGTCAGTTTTTGCTCGTAAATGTAGGCCAGCGACTTTTTTTCTTTACCGTAGAAGGTACTCTTTTGCAGGGTTTCAACATCTTTTGTAGTAAGGTTCTTACTATTCTTCAGGTACTCAAAAGACTCCGCCAGGAAGCCAGCCGAACCGAGCGCACCGTCATAGACCTTATTGCCGATGGTGGGCGCAACGACTTTGACGACGGCTTTGATAAGCGGGCGGGGTGTGTAATATTCACCGCCATTCCTGCCTGCGTTGCCCATGTTTTTGATCTTGTCCTCATACAGGTGCGACATCTCGTGCTTTTCGGCATGGGAACCAAATCGAAGTTCATCGATCAGGTTAATGACTTCGCGCAGGTTGTAGCCGCTCTGGATTTTGTTTTTCAGCTCGCTGAAAATCTCACCGATCTTGTATTCGATGGTATCCGGGCCCTCGGCGTCGGTTTTGAATCTTTTCATATAGGGAAATAGCTTACGGTCAACAAAGTCTTTCAGGTCGTCGCCGGTGAGCGCGCTATGATGATCTAACTTACCGTTACCATTTCTGGGTGCTGCCCAGGATTCCCATCGGTACTCAGCGCTGATGATGCCTTTATATGCCTTGCCCGACAGTTCCGCCGCCGTTTGCCTGTCCCTCTCAAAATCGTCCAGGTATTTCAGAAATAGGACCCACGACGTTTGCTCCACATAATCCAGTTCACTGCTGCAACCGGCATCCTTACGGAGTGTATCGTCAATGTTCTTGAAGGTTTGTTCAAACAAGCTTATTTCTCCTGGATCTGTTTTTACTATGGATCGCGCTCCATCGAGTTGAGTGGGATGGTATTTCCTACTTCAATTCGCATTATAATTCATCATCGTCCGTGATCATCAGAATATGCCTTAACCATAGGGATGTCAATGCCCCCACAGAGTCCCTTATAAGGACCGGGAAATAGAAGAGGCCACCCCATCGGGGCGGCCTCTTTTTATTGCGTGTATCGAATTGTTTAATACTCAGGCATCTGGGGCATAGGTGGTCCCATCTTTTCCTTCTCGGGTATGTCGCAGACCAGTGATTCGGTGGTGAGTATCATGGTGGCGATGCTGGCTGCGTTCTCGAGGGCTGTGCGGGAGACCTTGAGCGGGTCGATGATGCCCTTGCTGACCATGTCGACGTAATCTTCGTTGAGCGCATCGTAGCCGACGCCCTTCTTACTGCGCTTGACCTTGTCGACTACTACGGAGCCTTCCTGGCCGGCATTGATGGCGATCCAACGAAGCGGCTCTTCAACGGCCTTCTTGATTATATCGACGCCGGTGCGCTCGTCGCCTTCGGCCTTGACCTTATCGAGCACGTGCAGGGCGTTGAGCACAGCCACGCCGCCGCCCGGCAGTATGCCTTCCTCGACGGCAGCCCTGGTGGCTGAGAGTGCGTCTTCCACCCTGTGTTTCTTCTCTTTCAGTTCGACCTCGGTGGCAGCGCCGACTTTGATAACGGCAACGCCGCCGGCCAGCTTGGCCAGCCTTTCCTGCAGTTTTTCCTTATCGTAGTCGGACGTGGTCTCGTCGATCTGGGCCTTGATCTGCTTGATGCGGGCTTTAATAGCATCGTCCGAGCCCTTGCCCTCGACGATGGTGGTGTTGTCCTTGTCGGACACCACTTTCCTGGCGCGGCCGAGGTCGGCTATCGCGGCTGAATCAAGCTTGCGGCCGATCTCTTCAGAGATGACCTTGCCGCCTGTCAGCATGGCGATATCCTCAAGCATGGCCTTGCGCCTGTCGCCGAAGCCCGGCGCCTTGACAGCCAGGCAGGTGAGCGTGCCGCGCAGTTTATTGACCACCAGCGTGGCCAGGGCCTCACCCTCGATATCCTCGGCGATGATGACCAGGTTTTTGGATACCTGGAGTACTTTCTCGAGTATGGGAAGGAGCTCGGAGATGGCGGAGATCTTCTTGTCGGTGATCAGGATGTAGGGGTCCTCGATCTCCGTCTTCATCTGCTCGGCATTGGTGACGAAATAAGGGCTGATGTAGCCGCGGTCGAACTGCATGCCCTCGACGTAATCGGTCTCGTATAGCAGGCCTTTGGACTCCTCGACGGTGATGACGCCGTCCTTGCCCACCTTCTCCATGACCTCGGCGATGAGGTTGCCGATCTGCGGGTCGGCTGCGGAGATTGTGGCGACCTGTGCTACCTGCTCCTTGGTGGTAACAGGGGTGGCCATTTTCTTGAGCTCGATTACCATGGCCTCGACGGCTTTCTCGACGCCGCGCTTGAGAGCCATGGCGTCGGCGCCGGCGGCGATGTTTTTGAAGCCTTCCGTTACGATAGCCTGGGCCAGCACCGTGGCGGTGGTTGTGCCGTCACCGCACTTGTCGTTGGTCTTGGTAGAAGCTTCTTTGACGAGCTGTGCGCCCATGTTCTCGAAGGGATCGGGTAGCTCGATATCCTTGGCTATGGTGACGCCGTCATTGATCACGCTGGGCGGGCCGAATTTCTTGTCAAGCGCCACGGGGCGGCCGCGAGGTCCCAGTGTCACTTTTACTGCGTTGGTCAGGGCATCGATGCCGTTCTTGAGGGACCTGCGGGCATCTTCGCCGTACTTGATCTGTTTTGCCATTTATGTTTTTCCTCCTAATTAAATGTGCCTGTTTATAATTGGTTTAAATGCCGCCTATTTCTTCTTGGCCAGAATGTCGGCTTCCCTGAGTATGATCAGCTCCTGATCGTCTTCCTTGATCTCGGTGCCGCCATACTTGGCGAAGATGACGATGTCACCTACGGCCACGTCCATGGGCAGCCTTTTGCCGTCGTCCGACAGCTTGCCCGGGCCGACAGCCAGCACCTTGCCGTCCTGCGGTTTTTCCTTTGCAGTATCGGGAAGGAAGATGCCTCCCTTGGTCTTTTCCTCTTTCTCAAGAGGCTTTACGACTACCCTGTCACCCAAAGGTTGAATTTTTACAGCCATGCGTACCTCCTTAAAAAATTAGCAATCTCTTTACGAGACTGCTAAGTATATTAGCACAAAAAATTATCACTGTAAAGGGGTGACTGCTAAAAAATGTATTTGGTGGTATTGGAGGTTAGAAATTGTATCCGGCCCTGCGGTAGTTGTCCATGGCCCTTTCCTTGAGGGACGATTTATCGGCCAGCTCGGCGGCGTGGCTCCACATGCCCCGCTTCTCGTAATCGCGGAGTTTGGTGTCAAGCGTCTCTGCATCGCCCGGAGCTTCTACGCTGCAGGCTGCGAAGCTGGAGAAGGCACGGCGGACAAGCACGCCGCATTTAGGGCATGCCTTCAGCGGCGGGTCGGCCATTTTTTGCAGGGCGTCGAAGCCCCGGCCGCAATAGCTGCATCCGGTTCTGACGGGCACGTACTCGTAAATCGGCATAACAGATTACAGATATTATATATTCTACCTTTCATATAATTTTGCCATCGGGAAGGTGTAGTGTCTAACGGCACACTGTAAACAGAGCCCGGGCATATAGAATATGAATGAACCGGCTATTAATATCAGAAAATATTAAAAACTATTCCGGATGCCGGATTATTGCGATCACGGTAATTATGGGAAGACGTTTCCCTCTGGCATCCTGCTCATCGTCACCATAGTGCCAGAATATCCTGTAAGCACCCGGTGTATGCTGTTGCGCGTAAGCTTCAAAGATATCTCTTCCATATCGTCTTGATAACGATTCATGTTTATGGGATTGTAGGGATTTGGCCCGCAGGTTTGTTTCCAGGTAGCCCAGTGTTTTCCTGATTTGCTTGAGGGCCCCTTTTAATGCCGGATTGTGCTCGACCAGTTCAAGCTGCCGGTCGGCAGTGGGAGTAAAACGCAATCTATGTTGCATTTTTCACATATTTGGCGAACGAGCCACGTTTAATCAGTTTGCCTTTGGCTGCTTTGGCCATACCTTTATCTATCGCGGCTAAAATATCTTTGTTATCAAACACCCACAGTTCAGAGGCAGGTATGGTTACCTGCGGATCGAGAATAATCTGGCCAACGCTGTTGGCATATATGTGATAGGACACCCCTTCTTTTACTTGAATGCTATGAAGAACCACCCGCCTTTTCGCGTCAGGCTTAACATTATCTGCTATTTTTTCCCAGACGTTATTTTTAATTACCATAAGTCACCTTCCGTTACACATTCAAATTGTGGCCCATAAGCTGTACTGTACTGTATTGTATCAATGGTGGGATAAACTATCAAGTGGGAAAAACCCACTTTTTAATGATCGGAGTTGCTTCGAAGTAGATATTAAGCTCCCAAGCTATTTTTCTAGTGCATTATTGCCGTATATCATGTCTTGGCTTTATTGACATCGGGCTGCAGTATGATAAAATCGCATGAGATGTGCATAAAAACAAGTAATCAGGCGTTCATCAGCGGCAAATATGCAAAGGAGTAGATCATGAACAAAGACATGAATATTTATATATGGGAATATGACGACTTTTTCCGATATCTTCTGCGATTTCAGCGAGGAGAGATGGTTAAATTCGATGGAGGAAAGGAAGAATGGTTTAATATTAATAGCGGAAAGAGTCGCTATGATAGGTTGATATTCAGAGGTCAGGGTGCAGGCTGGAAATTGGAAAACACGCTAGAACGGGCCTGTAAAAAAGCGGGCATTGAGGAATCTGATAACTGTGACATATACGATATAGAAAATGAAATAGTACGCGAGTTCAGGAGATTATATAACGGGATCGATCGCGATCTGGTGTGTCAAGATACACTTTACTGTTTGTCACTGATGAGACACTACGGAGCACCGACGCGTCTAATCGATTTTGATTATTCTGTATATGTAGCGGCTTATTTTGCTTTGGAGTGTGCCAATAATATGCCATGCAATAATAGAATAAGAAGTTGTGCGATCTGGTGTATTAACACCGAGTTATTCGAGAAAATCGATAAGAAATTGCATTGGTATCTGCTATGGAGGAAGATAAAGCGTGATACAACTGACGCTAGGGACGATGTATCATTTAAGGAAATTTATATCAATAATAATAGGCCATTTATAGGACGCGAAAATCCCATTAAAGTACACGAACGTCTACATTTGCAACATGGCTTATTTCTTTGCCCGAGCAGTGGAATTAATTCCTTTCATGATAGCCTCGTGAAATTTGATGAAGATGAAAAAACTAATGCGATATACAAGATTCAATTTTCAATGACAGAAGATATTGTTCAAAGCATGTTGGAAGAATTTAGAAGGATGAACATCTCGCGCGAGAGCCTGTTTCCGGGGCTGGATGGTTTTGCCCTATCAACCAATTACCATATATTACATTACAAGCGGCAGTTTGAGAGCAGGACCAACCCATAGAGGTGTAGATAATATGAAACGCATTATTCTGACTATCGTTATGGCATTGATCGTATTCGGCGGGGCTGGATATGGGGTGGGATATTCGATGGGGTATACTGCGGGAAATAGTGAAGGGTGGGAAAAGGGAACTATTCACGGAAATGCCCAGGGTTATGAGAAAGGGTATACTGCCGGCTTTGATAACGGTAAAGAATATGTAGTAACACACTTAGACCAGTATGTCACGATACCTAAAGCTGTGGCTTATGAAGAAGTGTTGGGGTTTTTGAAAGAAGATAAGACGGACGAGCAAGAATTTATTGACCAATATTTTGATTGCATATCATTCGCAAATGACTTGAAAGAACGGGCAACCACCCATGGTATTAAATGTGCGGTTGTCTCCATGGATTTAACGGGCACGAAACGTATTGGTCACGCCATAAATGCCTTTGAAACCACAGATCGTGGAATAGTTTATTTCGATCCCCAAACAGATGGTCAGAGGTATGGTATAGAAGTAGGGGGGTACTATACTCTTTCAGAGAGATATAAAATAACTAAAGTGGATATAATATGGTAGCACCGATTACCTGTTATAGTGTATAATGGAGGTGTATGAGAAAGGCTGAGAAAAAGCAGGATTGGGACGCGGGGAGCATCAGGGCGCTCAGGGACCATCTCGATCTCACGCAGGTCGAGCTGGCCGGCCAGATGGGCATAAGGCAGCAGACGGTCAGCGAATGGGAGCAGGGAGATTATGCGCCCAGGGGCGCCTCAGTCAAATTGCTGAGCATCATAGCGGACCGCAGCGGTTTCAAGTATAAGGCGTGAAAATGGGGCCCCCTTTTTTAGAGTTGGATACACTATAACGTGTAAAGACGATGGACACGATTACTGAGAGATCGGTTTCCGCGCTGTGGATGTCGGGCCGGCTGTCGCGCTTCAACGATGACTCGGGACACAACATTGAGGTTGTATGTCCGGGACGTGTCAGCACACGCGGCGGCTGCGACTTTCAGGATGTGGTGATAAAGATTGACGGGGAGAAGACCGTCGGTGATGTCGAGGTCCATGTCACGTCCGACCTCTGGCGGCTGCACGGGCATCACAGGGACGCGCACTATAATGGCGTGATATTGCATGTGTCGATGTGGCAGCGCGGACTGCTGCCCGTCAGGCTGCAGGACGGACGCGTGCTCAACACGATTATACTGGCACAGTATATTAAAAGCAGCAGCTACCTGCTGCGGGGAATTTCAGGCAGTTCGACAGGCCGTTGCCCCCACCTGCCCGGCTCCGGCAAGAAGGCGGACCTGGTTATTGTTGAGGCCGGCCTGGCAAGGTTCGAACAAAAAACGGTCCGGTTTGCGCAGGCGCTGCAGAACGGCGACCCGGATCAAATCCTGTATAAAGGCATCTGCCGCGCGCTGGGATACGCCTGGAACGTCAAGCCTTTCGAGACGCTGGCAGAAAAGGTCACCGTTCAAATGCTCAGGAAGTGTGCTGCAGGCAACCTCAGGGCGAAATATGAACTGCTGCTGGGAGCAGCCGGCCTTGCGGACAGCCCGATGAGCCATGTGCCTAACGAAGCACAGCCAATGAGGGCGTCTGACTGGGCCACATCGTCCTCAAGGCCGTTGAACCATCCTGCTTTGAGGATCGCAGGCTTATGCCACCTGCTGCACAGACATGAGAAGGCGGGCATGGTTCCGGGCCTGGTTGAGCGGTTGAATAATGCGCTTCCGAGGGAGGCTGCAACTGTTCTCGACAGGTCTTTTACAGTTGAGGGGGTGGATTCGCGAGTGCTGATAGGTACCGGCAGGGCCAGGGAGATAGTAGTGAATGCGGTGCTGCCTTTCATGCGTGCCTACGGTGCGAGCACGAATGACAGCATGTTGGCAGAGAATGCAAGGAGCATCTACGCTGCGTACCCTTCGCTGTCACAAAACGAGTTGACGCGTTACATGGGTGGATTGCTGGGCAACCAGGCCTACGGCGCCTGCAGGCAGCAGGGCCTGCTGCATATCTTCCATAACTGGTGCCGCACCAGGGAGTGCGTGACCTGCCCCATAGTTACTTTGCGAAAGCCAGCCCCGGTATAATGTCGTGCTCGCTTTCGCGCAGGTTGCCCGATACACAGTGGTAGTAGGCGCAGGAGGCGATCATGGCCGCGTTATCCGTGCACAGTACAGGCGGCGGTATCAGTACCGGCAGGGGTGAATCCGTTTTAAATCGCTCGCGCAGCGCATCGTTGGACGCTACGCCGCCGGCCAGCATGATCTGCTTTACGCCGTTCCTGAGGGCGGCCTGTATGGTCTTGTTGACCAGCACATCTATAATAGCCTCCTGGAAAGCCGCCGCCGCCTCTTTCACCCACTTTTCATCCTTCTCTTCTTGCTCCTCAGCCATGTGCAGCAGTGCGGTCTTGACTCCGCTGAAGCTGAAATCGTCGCTGCCTTTAAGCCAGGCGCGCGGCAGTGACAAGGAAGTTTTTACGCCTTTGGTGGCGGACTGGATGGATGGGCCTCCCGGATAGGGCAATCCCAGTATCCTGGCGCCCTTGTCGAAGGCTTCGCCGGCCGCATCGTCCCTCGTGCGCCCCAGCCGGCGGAAGCTGCCGTGGTCCTCCATCAGGATTATGTCGCTGTGCCCGCCGGATACGATCAGACAGAGGCAGGGCAGCTCGGGTTTCACTCCGCACAGCCAGTTGGCATAGATATGTCCCTCCAGGTGGTTGACACCGATAAAGGGAAGGTCCTGCGCCTGTGAGACCGCTTTGGCGAAATTGACGCCCACGATCAGGGATCCCGCCAGCCCTGGACCCACAGTGGCGGCTACGACGTCCATCTGCTCAAGCGTGATACCGGCTTCGCCCAGCGCTGTTTCGGCCACGGGAGTTATGGCTAACAGGTGCTGGCGGGAGGCCACTTCGGGCACTATGCCGCCATACCTGGCATGGATATCCACCTGGGACGAGATCACGTTGGACAGGATGGTAACCCCGTCCTTCACGACCGCTGCGGCGGTCTCGTCGCAGGATGTCTCGAACGCAAGTATATTCACGGCAGGGATTATAGCACAAAGCTAATGCAGCATCCGGCGATTGCTGTTTTGCGGACGTGTTGCTACAATTAAGCCCCGGCTCAAATCACCATCTGATAGCGAGGATAACGATATGGAAATTACCTGGTACGGCCACTCCTGTTTCCGCATCAAAGGCAAGGAAGTGATTATATTGCTTGATCCCTGCCCCGATACAACCGGCTATTCTATGGGCAAGGTCCAGGCTGATATAGTGGCCATCAGCCATGCCCATCCCGGCCATTCTTTTCTGGATACATTGCAGGAGGGGTACCGTGCCATCAAAGGCCCCGGGGAATATGAGATAAAGGATACTTATATTACAGGCATAGCCACCTACCACGACGGCGAGCAGGGCAAAAAGTCCGGTAAAAACACGATCTACGTGATCGAAATCGAGGGCGTGACACTTTGTCACCTGGGTGATCTGGGCCACCCGCTTACTCCCGAGTTGACTGGTGAGCTGGGAAACATCAACGTGCTCTTCGTGCCGGTAGGGGGACATTCCACCATCGGAGGGCAGGCGGCGGCAGACCTGGTGCGAAACCTTAACCCGGGCTTCGCAGTCCCCATGCATTACAAGACAGCGGACGAGAAGGCCGACCTCGAATTTCCCGAGAAATTTCTCAAGGAGCTCGGCATCAAGGACCTGGCCTCGCAACCCAAGCTTGTCGTGACCAGGACCAACATCCCTGCCAGCACGCAGGTTGTGCTGCTCGATTACCCGCATTAGCCTGGCCGAATTGCTTTGACATATAAATTGCTCTGACGTATCATTGCTCGATATGAGCCTCGCTAAACGTATCTACGATCTCCAGCAAATCGAACTTTCTATCCAGGAGCATGTCAAGCAGCTTGAGGCCATGGACCTGCGCATTCAGCATAATGTGCAATTTGAGCAGGCTGAAGCTGCTTTAAAGACAGCCGAGAACGAGCGTGCCGGGATAGAGAAACGATATAAAGAGCTGGACGCTGAGGCGGAGGCGCTGAGGTCGCAGATTACGCAGATACAGGATAAGTTGTACGGCGGCAAAATAAAAAATCCCAAGGAGCTGATGGGCTTTGAGCAGGAGGCTGCGATGCTTAAGGCTACTCTGGATAAAAAGGACGATGTGCTGCTGGATATGATGGAGAAGCTGGAGACGGATAGGGTGGCGCTCAAAAAGCTGCAGGATGTATGCTCGGCCGCCGCTGACGCCTGGAAAAACGAGAAAGCCGAGTTGCATGTTAAGGTGAAAACATTTAAAAACGAATTGAACGAGCTTGAGAAGAAACGCGTCGAGATGCTGGCGTCGATCGACAGGGATACACTCGCCACATATGAAGCTGTAAAGGGCAGGAAGGGGCAGGCGGTGGTCAAAGTGGAGCAGGGGCGCTGCCTGGGCTGCCGGGTGACACTGTCCGTCAGCGAAATGCAGCATGCGCGCGGTAACGCGATCGTGACCTGCGGCAACTGCGGCCGCATATTATATCTGTCATAAGCCTATTTGACCCGCTGTCGGTCAAGTTGTAGAGTAAGTAAGCCAAGCAGGCCGGGTGACCGCTGCGATTTTGAAAATCGTAGAGGAAAGTCCGAACTCCATCAGGCAGGGTGCTGGGTAACGCCCAGGAGGGGTAACCCTACGGAGAGTGCAACAGAAACATACCGCCC